>DATDJA010000501.1:0-2554 GCA_036520795.1 Candidatus Limnocylindrales bacterium | reverse complement strand
GGGTGAACTCCAGCTGGCCGAGGGCGATGCCCGTCGTCGTCGCCGCCGCCGAGGCGGCCGGGGACGTGGTCGTGGCCGGCGCGAGGACGAGGCCGCCGTCGAGGGCGGCGAGGCCGCCGATGGTGCCGAGGGTGCCGAGGGTCCCGAGAGCGAGGAAGCGACCGAGCCCATCGCGGCCGAGGCGCCGCGCGCACCGAGGAGCCGTTCCGGCGAGCTGCCGACCCCGTTCGATGACCTCGACGCACTGGAGGATGCCCCGCGCAAGCCGCGCCCGACGCCGTTCGGATCGGTGTGGGACACGCAGCTCGGCACCGGGACGGCCCGTCCCGCGGCGAGCGGCCTCGCACCGCTGTCCGACGACGAGGACCTCGACGAGCCCGAGATCCCCGAGTACCTGATCGCCGAGCGCCGCCGGGCGCAGGGCGGCGGCCAGGGTGGGGGCAACCGGGGCGCGCGCGGCGGACGCGGTGGCGGCGGTAACCGGGCCGCCTATGCCGCCGCGATCGACCGCGAGCGATATGGCGGCGGTCGGGGAGCCGGCGGTGTCAACCGCTACCCAGAACCCGCCCGACGCAGCGGTGGAAGCGGTGGCACCGGTGGCAGCGGTGGCTCCGGTCGCTCCGGCGGTGGCCAGCCGCCGCGCGGACCGCGGCAGGACCGGCCCGAGCGACTCGATCGCGCGCCGCGCGGTACGAGCAGCAGCGAGCCGTGGAGCGAGGTCCCGCCGGAGCTCGAGGAAATGCTTCGCGCCCAGATGGCCCAGGGTCGGCCCGCCCCCGCGGCTCGACCCGAGCGGGCGGACGCCGTGACCGAAACCGAGGCCGCGCCGGCCCCCAAGCCTCGCGCCACCCGCGGGCGCTCGACCAAGGCGGCCGCTGCCGCTGAGACCGTCTCCGCCGAGGCGGTTGCCGACGAGACGCCGGCGGCCAAGCCCAAGGCGACTCGCCGCAAGGCCGCCGACGCGAAGCCCGCCACCGAGGCGGTCGCCGACGAGACGCCGGCGGCCAAGCCCAAGGCGACCCGCCGCAAGGCCGCCGACGCGAAGCCCGCCGCCGAGGCGGTCGCGACCGACGCCCCGGCCGATGCCGAGGCGCCCAAGAAGCGCACCACCCGGCGCCCCAAGGCCACGGCCGAGCCCACCGAGGGCTGACGCACCGGGCGGGATCGGCGGTCACCGTGGACGCCTTCGCGACGATCGGGCAGCCGGCCGCGACCGCGGTCGTCCGCGCGATGCTCGCGACCCACGTGCCGCACGCCGTGCTGCTCGTCGGTCCGGCATCGGTCGGCAAGGAGCCGCTCGCGATGGACATCGCGGCGGCGCTCCTGTGCACCGGCGCCACCGGCACGGATCGGCCGTGCCGGGCGTGCCGCGGGTGCCGGATGGTGGAGCACGGCAACCATCCGGACCTCCACCGCCTCGAGCCCGAGGGTGCGGGCGCCCAGATCCGCATCGGCGACCGCCTGCACCCGGAACCGGGCTCCGTCAGGGGTCTCGCCGTGGAGCTCAGCCTGCTGCCGGTCGAGGGTGGTGCACGGGTCGCGATCGTCCGTGACGCGCAGCGGATGAACGACGACGCGCAGTCGGCGCTGCTCAAGACGCTCGAGGAGCCGCCCGCGGGCACGACGTTGATCCTGTGTGCCGACGACGAGGAGCGGCTGCTGCCCACGGTCCGGTCCCGCTGCGCCCGCATTCGCCTCGGTCCCGTCGGCGTGCGCGAGATCGAGCGGCTGCTCGCCCAGCGCGAGCTGGCCGACCCGCCGACGGCCGCCAGGCTCGCGCGCCTCGCGGCGGGTCGTGCCGGCCTGGCCGTCTCGTACGCGATGGCGCCCGAGGCCGAGGCGATCCGCGGAGAGATCGGGCGCATCCTGCTCGACCTGGTGCCGGCGACCCGCGCCGCCCGCCTCCGCTCCGCGCGTGAGCTGATCGCGCGCGCAGGGAGTCTCGCTGCTGCGGAAAGCCCGAGGGCGGCACCACCGACGGCGAGCCCGGCGCGGCGCGGCCGAGCGGCGGCCAGGACGAGCGAGGCGGCTGCCGCGATCACCACCGCGCCGGAGCCGGCGGCGACATCGGCCGACGCGGACGGCGCCGGCGAGAGCAGCGCTGAGGCAGAGCCGGAACGCAAGGCCTCGGCCGCCGAGCGCCGTCGAGCGCTCGGTGTCCTGCTCGACGTGTGGCGCGGACTCGCCCGGGACCTCGCCCTGGCGGAGCTCGGCGCGGTGCAATCGATCCGCGACGTCGCACTGCTCGAGGAGCTCGCGGCCACCGCATCGACCCCTGCCCCGGGGGCGTTCGCTGCGTTCCTCGGTCGGCTCGCGAGGGCGGGCGAGCTGCTCGATGCGAACGTGAGCCCGGAGCTCGTCCTCGACGTCCTCCTCGTGCGCTGGCCGCGCCCGAGCCGATGAGCGATCCGCGCGAGCGCGTCGAGGTCGTGGTCCATGGCCGCGTCCAGGGCGTGGGCTACCGCGTGTTCGCGCTCCGCGAGGCGATGGCGCTCGGTCTCGACGGGTTCGTCGCCAACGAGCTCGACGGCAGCGTTCGGGTCGTTGCCGAGGG
>DATDJA010000500.1:0-4015 GCA_036520795.1 Candidatus Limnocylindrales bacterium | reverse complement strand
GTGCTCGTCCACGGCGCGGTCACGGCCGGCCGTGCGGGAGAGACGCTGGCCGCGCTGGGCGAGCTCGCCGACGCCGGGGTCGTCGGTTACTCCGACGACGGGGCGCCCGTGCGCTCGGCAGCGATCCTGCGCAACGCGCTCGCCTATGCCGGCTCGCTGGGCCTCCCGATCGTGGACCACCCGGAGGACCCGTCGCTCACCGATGGCGCGGAGGCCGCCGAGGGGTATGTCTCGACCGTGCTCGGCCTCAAGGGCTGGCCGGGGTCCGCCGAGGCGGGGTCCGTCGCGCGCTCGATCGCGATCCTCGCCGACGTCGTGCGCGACGTGCCCGGCGCGCGGCTCCACCTCACGCACGTCTCGACGGCGGCCTCGCTGTCCCAGGTTCGCGCGGCCAAGGCCGCCGGCCTGCCGGTCACCTGCGACGTGACGCCGCACCACATCGGCCTGACGGACCAGTGGATCGCCGGTTCGCGGCGCTGGGCCTGGGAGTCGCTGGATGCCGTCGGACGGGCGCTCGACCCGTGGGCCGACGGGTCGCTCGTCGCCGCCCCGTTCGACACGTCGCTGCGCGTCAACCCGCCGCTTCGCCCCGCCGAGGACGCCGCCGCGTGTCTGGCTGCGCTGCTCGACGGAACGGTGGATGCGATCGCCACCGACCACGCGCCCCACACGGAGGTCGACAAGCATGTCGAGTTCGGCTGGGCGGCCAACGGGATCAGCGGCATCGAGACGGCGATCGGGATCGTGCTGGCGGCGGTCGACGCTGGGGTGATGCCGCTCGCGCGCGCCGTCGCGGCACTCACGACGGGTCCGGCCGGGGTCCTCGCCGGGCGGCGGACGGGCGATGGGGTGTCGACGTCGTTCGGTGACGGCGATCCCGCCGATCTCGTGGTCATCGACCGCGGTGCGAGCTGGACCGTCGATGCCGATGCCCTGCGCTCGAAGGGCAAGAACACGCCGCTACTAGGACGCGACCTGACTGGCGTAGTGCGGCTGACGGTCGCCGGCGGCCGGATCGCCTTCGAGGCCTGAGCTCCTACCGGGTTGGGGCCCCGCCCTCGACGCCCTTCGCCAGGATACGCAGGTTGACGTCGTCGACGACCGCCCAGACGAGGGTCTCGGTGGCTCCTCGGAAGAGCGAGCGGCTCACGCCCCGGATGTACCAGACGAGGCCCGGTGGCGGGTCGCGGCGGACGATCCGGGCTGCCTTCGGGTCGAGCGTCCGGAGCGTCGCGGGGCGGACCAGCGCCGTCGAGATCACGATGCCGCTGGGGCCGACCGCCAGCGCCTCCGCCGCCTGCTGGTTGCTCAGCACCCAATCCCGGGCGATGGCGTCGATCTGGGGCCCGATGAACGGCTGGACCCCGAACGGGCTCCCGCTGACCCAGGCGACAGCGTCGAGGTCGAAGCCGACCTCGCAATTGGCGAGCACGGGCCCGCAGTTGCCCTCCGGAGTGTCGCTGAGCCGCCCGATGATCACGGCGGACATCGGCGACCCGCCCGCCGCCGTGGTCGTGTCGGCGATCGCGGCCGGGAGGTGGATGCCGATCGGCACCCGCGGGTGGAGGTGCGGGCCCAGGCCCGTGAACCCCTCGCTGCCCCGCAGCGTCCACGGGGTCTCCGCGAACAGTGCCATTCGCTCGCACAGCGGCCCGAGCGGGTCGATGCCATCGCCGCAATCGGTTGGCGGGTCGGTGACCCCAAGGTAGCCGGCCACCGCGATCACGCTGCCGGGGCGCGTGTCGGTGAGCGTGGCGAGGAGCGTCGGGATCGACTTGACGGTGAGACCGTCGATGGACACGGGGAACGGCGGCCGCCTCGGGGCGGGCGTCGTTGCAGGCACCGTCTCGGACGCCGCGGCGGACGACTCCGGACTGGTGTCCGGGACCTGTTGCTGGTCCGCGGTCGTCGGCTTGGGAGGCGTGGACGCCCGGCCGAGGACACCGACGCCGACGACCACCGCCAGCAGCACCAGCGGCACGAGGACCGCGAGGCGGCCGAGCGTGCGGCGGCGCTTCGAGCGACTGTCCGTGGGGACCGGTTCGACGATCATCGCCTTGCGACGATACGCGCTCGCGGCGACGGCGGCCTCACGGCTCCCGGCGGAGGACCTCGGCGGCAGCGTCTTCGCCGGTCGGCCTGTCCGCCTGGCACGCGTAGCAGCGCGGCATGCCGCCGGCGTTGAGGGACCGGCACGCCGGGCAGGTCCACCACTCCTCGGGCACGGACGGCGCGAGTCGCTCCCCGGCACGCCGGCGGACGACGATGACGATCGCCGCGATCAGGCCGGCACCCGCAAGGAGGGCGACCGCCGCGGGCCCGATGACGGACCCGTCCGGGGCACCGACGGCCTTGACCGCGTCCGGTCGCCCCGTGTACGCGCCGACGACCTCGTTGGCCGTGCAGATGAGCTGCAGGTCGATGCCCGCGGCGGCAGTGGCGTCCGCGCAACGCGGATCGGCCGTCGGGTCGTCGGCGAGCGCGACGGACGGAAGCGCGAGCGCGATCAACGCCACGGCCGCGACAAGTCGAAGGCCGCGCATCGGCGATCTCATGCCAGGCCTCGCAGGGTCGCGAGCAGCCGGTCGATGTCGGCTTCCGTCGTGAGGTAGTTCACGACGCCCGCACGCAGCCACGTCGCATCGCGAAGGGACGTCGTCGAGAGCCAGCCGTCGCCCGACTGCTCGAGCGCCGCGGCCAGGCGGTCCTGGTGGGCGTCGAGGTCGGCCGGGGACATGGCCGCGGCCGCCGCGGCGCCGCCCGGCAGGTGGCGGAAACAGACGACGGACAGCTCGGGCCGCTCGGGGATTGCCTCGAGGTCGTCCGCCTCGGCGCAGCGGTCCGCCAGGTACGCGGCGACATCGTCGTTGCGCTCGATCAGCCGCCCGAAGCCGCTCGTGCCGAGGTGCTTCCAGCTTGCCCACAGCTTGAGGGCGCGGAACCGTCGCGTGCCCTCGAAGCCCAGCTTGTAGAAGTTGAGCTGGCCCTCGTGCGCGTCGACGGTTGCCGCGTCGTCGTTGGTGACCGGCGCCTCGCCGCCGCGGTAGTACTCGGGCGAGCGGTCGAAGGCCTGCCGCAGGTGGCGGCCATCCCGGACGACCAGCGCGCCGACGTCGTAGGCCTGGAAGAACCACTTGTGGGGGTCGATCGTGACGCTGTCCGCGAGGCCCAGCCCGGGCACCCGGCCCGCGTCTCGCTTCGACAGCAGGGCGGCGCCGCCGTACGCCGCATCGACGTGCAGCCACAGTCCCTCGCGGGCGGCAAGCGCCGCCAGCTCCGGCACCCGGTCGACCGAGCCCGTGTTGGTCGAACCGGCGACGGCGGCGATGGCGGCGGGACGAAGGCCGGCGGCGCGGTCACGGGCGATCGCGTCGGCGACCGGCGCCGCATGGAGGCGGAACCGGGCGTCGGCGGGGACGATGACCAGCGTCTCGGGCGGGAAGCCGAGCTCGTCGAGCGCCCGCGCGATCGAGAAGTGCGTCTGGTCGCTGGCATAGACGCGGACGCCCTCGAGCGCGGCGCCGCGTGGCGGCCGGGACGCGCCCGTGAGCGAGCGCAGGTGGACGTCGCGGACGAGGGCCATCGCGATGAAGTTCGCCATCACGCCGCCCGACGCGAGCAGGCCGAAGCTCCCCTCGCCGTACCCGACGAGGTCGCACAGCCAGCGGACGACCTCCTCCTCGACGAACGCGGCGACCGGGCCCGCGTGCCAGACGTCGACGCCCTGGTTCGTCCACTGGGCGAGCACCTCGCCGACGATGGAGGCGACCAGCGGCGGCGGCGTGAAGTAGCTGAGGGCGCGCGGGTGGTAGCTGTTGAGCGTGTGGGGGGCGATCCTGCCCGCGAACTCGTCCAGCACCGCCTGGAGGGTCTCGGGTTCCTCGGGGGCGTGCCCGGGTCCCTCGCTGACGCCGAAATAGGCGCGCCGCAGCTCGGCGTATCCGGTGGGCAGGCCCATCGTGCGCACCATCGCCTCGCCGTACAGCCAGTCGAGCGACGCCGTCCAGGTCTGTTC
>DATDJA010000499.1:0-16288 GCA_036520795.1 Candidatus Limnocylindrales bacterium | reverse complement strand
ACGTGGTAGGTGCCGTTGGCCACCACGATCTCGTCAATCGCATTGTTGGCGAGGGCCGTCAGCAGGGCGGGGATGGAGGTGACGCGGACCGACGTGCCGGGCGCCGGGGTGGGCGATGGCGTGGGAGCCGGCGTCGGCGCGTTCGCCGGAGGCGGCGTCGGCGCCGGCGTGACCGTCGGCTTGGGCGACGGTGTCGGAGTCGGGGCCGGTGTCGGCGTGGCCGTCGGCTTGGGCGACGGTGTCGGAGTCGGGGCCAGGGTTGGCGCAGGCGTCGGTGCGGGTGTCACCGCCGCCGGCGTGGCCGTCGGGACGGGTGTCGGCGCCGGCGTCGGCGGGGGCGTGACGGCTGGCGGTGCCGCGGGCGGCTCCGGTGTGATGTTGGGCGTCGGCGTCGGAGCAGGCGTCGGAGCCGGCTTGGGCGGCGCGTTCGTCGGCGCCGGCGTCGGATCGACCTTGATCGTCGGCTCAGGCGTGGGCTCGGGGGTCGGTGTGGGCTCGGGCGTCGGATCCGGCTTGGGCTCGTCCGGCTTGTCGGTCGGATCGGGCTTGTCGGTCGGATCGGGCTTGGGCGTCGGATCGGGCTTGGGCTCGTCCGGCGGGTTGGTCGGGATCGGATTGCCCGTATCGTCGACCGGGTCGAACTGCTCGCCGGTCGTGGCCCGCACGACGAGCGCATCGACCGCCACCGTCGGGTGGCCAGGCGTGCCGTTGGCGACGATCCGGATCCGGTGGCTACCGGGCTTGTTCCAGACGTGCTTGAACAGGACACGCGTGGGTCGGAAGGCTGTCGTGTGGAGGTCGACCGTGCCGGCGAACTTGCCGTCGATGAACACCTTGGCCGAGCCGCGGGTCGGTCCGGTGGGCCCGATCCAGGAGACGGCCGCGCCCTTGAACTTCAGCCGGACGCTGGCGCCTGCGCGGTCGGTCGACCGCACCTCGCCGGCGAGATAGTCGGGGTAGTACGCAGTGAACCAGTCGCCCTGGTACTCAAGCCGGCTGCTCGACTCCTGCTGGACC
The DNA here is from genome assembly GCA_036520795.1 of Candidatus Limnocylindrales bacterium. GTDB lineage: Bacteria > Chloroflexota > Limnocylindria > Limnocylindrales > CSP1-4 > CAIXZV01. Next base: position 15,271 of record DATDJA010000499.1, on the reverse strand, counting down.
TTGATGTCGTGGGAGCGCGACCAGTTCGAGATCAGGGTCCGGCCGGAGTTCGTCGCGGCCGAGACGGCCATGAGCGGGACCATGAGCCCTACGAGGGCGAGGATCATGACGCCGGTGGCCAGCCAATCGCGGTGACGGCGGCGGGGCTGGGTCCGGGGGGCTTTGGCGGGGGGCGGCTCGTCGTCCGGGAGCCAGCGCTCCCCATCCCAAAACATGCAATACCACCACCATTCGGCAACCCGGCTGACTCAGGGAGTCCCGTGGCTTTGCGGCCCCGCCTCGCGACGGGTGTGCTCGTTCGTGGATGTGGGTCGATCCCAATCCTGCTGTCGAAGTCGAGGATGTGGCGCATCCGCGCACAACGCCACGGGACCATGGAGCCGGTGATCCTGCGGAAGGTCCGGACCTAACCACCCTGCACCGCCCCGCAGCGCATCCCCTGCGACCAACCCGCGAAAGGACCCCCGCAATTACGCGTTGTCGCGATGCACCGCGTTGCGTGCGAGCGACGTGGCCTGGCGCGCGATCGGGCCGGGGCCAGGGAGTGACCTCCGTTGCCGATCGGTGCCTGCCGTGCCTGCCATGCCGCCGACCCGGAAGTGCTCGTGGTAGATCGTGTCGAACTGGTTGCCCTCGACCAGGCGGACGAGGTGCGGGAACTCGATCGAGAGCGTGCCGCCGGGCGCGGGCAGCACCGCGAACCCGCCGGTGAGGTCGTGCAGGTCGGGCCCGTGCGCGTAGAGGTCGGGCACGTGCGCGTAGACGTTGTTGGCCACGATCAGGTCCGCGGGACCGTTTGTCGCGAGCAGCGACTCCGCGAGGGGCACGCCGAAGAACTCGGCCACGATGGGCACGTCCTGCGCCCGCGCCGCCTCGGCCACGTTGCGCGCAGGGTCGACGCCCAGGACGGGCACCCCACGGGCGACGAAGTGGCGCAGCAGGTAGCCGTCGTTGCTGGCGACCTCGACCACCCGGCTCTCAGGCCCGAGACCAAGCAGGTCGATCATGGTGTCGGCGAATTGACGCGCGTGCTCAACCCACGAGTCCGAGAATGACGAGAAGTAGGCGTACTCGCGGAAGATCTCGTCCGGCGACACGTACTCGGGCAGCTGGACGATCAGGCAGGACCGGCAGATCCGCATGTGGAGCGGGTGTCCATCGGCCCGAGTGCATCCATCAACACGGCTGCTACCGGGTAGGACCGGAGCGGGACTTTTGGGGTCTGAAATGGTGACTGCAAGCAACGATTGGTAGAGAAAAGACCGGTTGGCGTCAGTCGTACTACCTTGACATGGTGAATTGGTACTGATTACCTGTTCTGGCACTTATCGCCGCCCCTTTTCATCGGTGCCGTGGACGCGGCAAGCACTCCTCATTCATCTCGACCGCAGCCTCGGCCCGGGGATAGGGCGGGGTCGCGGCATACCCGCCTTCAAGGGCGAGGGGGCACCTCGTTAATGACCCTTCACGTTGATCCACCGGATGCGTCGATCGTTCGCAGGGGCGAACCGACCGACGACCGCGAGCTGCGTGTGATGGACCTCGATCAGGCCGATGCGGAGATGATGGCCGCCGTTGTTCGACCCCTCGACGCTCCGACCGTTGCTGTCGTCGGTCTGGGCTACGTCGGGCTCCCGATTGCGCTCGGGCTCGAGGAGATCGGCTCGACCGTCATCGGCCTCGAGATCAGCCGGTCGCGTATCGCCGCGATCCGCGAGCTGTCCGTCGATCTCGTTCCCGAGGACCACGTGCGGCTGTCGACCGCCCTGCACGGTGACCGCCTGCACCTGACCGATGACTCGGCCGCGATCGCGGCCGCGGACGCCGTGATCGTGTGCGTCCCGACGCCCGTCGACGCGTCCAAGGCCCCGGACCTCGACGCGCTGCGCGGTGCCTGCGCCACGGTGGTCGCGAACGCCCGCGTGGGCCAGGTGATCATCCTCACGTCGACCAGCTACGTCGGCTGCACCCGCGATCTGGTCGTCGATCCGCTCACCGAGCGCGGCTTCACGGTCGGCACCGACGTGTTCGTGGCCTTCGCGCCCGAGCGCATCGATCCCGGCCGCGCCCACTACTCCCAGCGGATCGTCCCGCGCGTGATCGGTGGGACCACGCCGGCCTGCGTGCGGCGCGCCGCCGAGGTCATCGGACGCGTGGCGCCGGTGCATACGGTCAGCTCGGCCGAGGCGGCCGAGTTCACGAAGCTGCTCGAGAACTCGTTCCGGGCCGTCAACATCGCCTTCGCCAACGAGATGGAGACGGCGGCGATGTCGCTGGGCCTCCAGTTCGACGAGATCGTCGCGGCGGCATCGACCAAGCCGTTCGGGTTCATGCCCTTCCAGGCCGGCGTCGGCGTGGGCGGCCACTGCATCCCGTGCGATCCCCACTACCTCCTGTGGCAGCTCCGGCGCGAACGCCTCGCGGCGCCCGTCCTGCAGCGTGCGATGGAGGGCATCGCCGCCCGGCCGGGTGAGATCGTCGATCGGTCGATCCGGATGCTGGCCGACGAGGGCATCGCGATCCGCGGCGCGAGCGTGATGATCGTCGGCGTGGCCTATAAGCCCGGCGTCGAGGACATGCGCGAGTCACCGGCCATCGAGGTCATCGAGCGGCTCCGCGCCGCCGGTGCCGACGTGCACTACACGGATGCGCTTATCCCGGCGGTGCACCTGCCCGACGGCGTCGCGCTGCTGTCGGTCGCCGACCCCAGCGCCCTTGAGACGGACCTCGTGATCGTCCACAGCATGCATCCGGGCGTCAGCCACGACTGGCTCGCCGGTCGCCGGATCCTCGACCCGTCCGGAAGGTCGGCCGAGCAGTACGTTGTTCCGTGAGGCCACGGTCTTCACCGTGACGGGGCCGTCTCAGGGCGCACCAGATCCGAGTCCTCTGGAGCGCAAACCGGGCTCCACCCAGGCGGTACTTCGGCTCGCCCGCGACATCCGTGGGCGATATCTGTTTGCGATCGACCTCGTCGGCATCGTGCTCGCCGCCTACCTCGCCCTCGCGCTGCGGCTCGACGGACTCGCGACCCCATTCGACGTCCCGGCGTTTCCTTTGGTCGTCGTCCTCCTCGTATCGGCGCGTACCGCTGTCGACGTATGGCTCGGCCTGTACAGCCGTCGCTGGAGGTACGCGAGCGTTCCCGAACTCGAGCGGGTCGTGGGCGCCGCCGCGCTCGGGTCGCTTGTCGCAGTTGCCGTCTTCTACGGAACAGCCACGTTGGGTGCGGCGGGGTGGACGGAAGGGTTCCCGCGCTCCTTCTGGCCGATCGAGCTGTTGCTGAGCATCACCTTTCTCGGGGCCGTCCGGTTTGGCATCAGGGCCGCCGCCGATTCGGTCCGGGCTGGCGGTCGTGCCGCGGTCGGCGACCGCCAGGCGACGCTGCTGTATGGCGCGGGCGAGGCCGGGATGCTGGTGGCCAGGTCGGCGAGGCGCTACCAGGCTTCCGGGGTACGCCCCGTCGGGTTCCTCGACGACGACCCCGCGCTGGCCGGGGGCATCGTCTCCGGGCTTCGGGTGTTTGGCGGCCTCGAGGCGCTCGAGGAGGCGATTGCGGCAACCGGTGCCACGAATCTGCTCATCACGATGCCGAGTGCATCCGGCGTCGCTATCCGACGAGCCATGGAAGGGGCGCTGGCGAAACAGCTCGAGGTCCGCACCGTCCCCTCGGTGACCGACCTGATCGACGGCAGTGTCGATGCCCATCGCATTCGTCGTGTCCGGGTGCAAGACCTGCTCCGTCGCCCGATCGTGACGCAGCACGCCGTCAACGTCGACGACATCATCCGGGACCGCACCGTTGTCATCACGGGCGGTGCGGGCTCGATCGGGTCTGAGCTCGCGCGCCAAGTCTTTGCCATCGGGCCCCGCCGCCTCGTGCTGGTCGACCGCGCCGAGAGCCCGCTCTACCTCCTTCAGCGCGAGCTGGAGATGCGGCGAGCCCAAGGGCGAGGGTCCGGCGAGCTGCGCATTCACCTCGCCAACGTCGCGAGCCGTGCATCGATGAATCGGTTGATCGCCGAGGAATCCCCGAGCGTCATCTTCCATGCCGCGGCGTACAAGCACGTGCCGATGATGGAGGAGCATCCCTCCGACGCTGCCTACGTCAACATGGGCGGCACCGATGTGCTGCTCGAAGCCGCGGAGGCCGCGGATGTGGACCGGTTTGTCTTCGTGTCTACGGACAAGGCCGTCCGACCGTCAAGCGTGATGGGCGCGAGCAAGCGGATTGGCGAGATGCTCGTCGCGGACGCGGCTCGGCGGACCGGGCGCCCCTACGTGTCGGTCCGGTTCGGGAACGTGTTGGGCTCGACCGGAAGCGTGGTACCGATCTTCCAGGAGCAGCTCGAGAACGGTGAGCCGCTCACCATCACCCACCCGGACATGACTCGCTTCTTCATGACGATCCCCGAGGCCGCCTGGCTGATCCTCGACGCGGCCGCTATGGGCCGCAACGGCGACCTCTTCGTGCTCGATATGGGTGAGCCCGTCCGCGTGATGGATCTCGCTCGCGATGTCATCCGCCTCGCGGGCCGGGACCCCGACAGCCATCCGATCGAGACCGTCGGCCTGCGGCCGGGCGAGAAGCTCCACGAGGAGCTGTTCTACGACATCGAGAGCGTCGAGCGGACCGAGAGCGCGAACGTCCGCCGGGCAAAGTCATCGGTGCCGCCGGTCGATGTGCGCGACGAGGTGCGCCGGATGCTCGCGCTCGCCAATGGCGGTGATGAGGCGCTGCTGCGCAGGGTGATCCTCGGGTACGTCTTGGCGCACGACGAGCCACCGGTCGCCCATGATGCTGCGGTGGCCAGCCCGGAGTGGATGGCGGAGCCCGCAGCGATCGCCGCGGTCCAGTAGGGCACTCTGCTACTGCGTCCCCTGGTCGGGCCGCTCCTCGATGGACGTGGCGACCCGCCGATCATCCTCGGTGTGGTGCTGTCCCTCGTGCTCGCCCTGGTGCTGTGCGGCTGGGTCGCTCGCCGGCTCGGGACCGGCAGGGTCGTGGCGTGGCTCCTCATCGCGAGCATCGGGGTGATCCTGGCCGCGACCCTGGCGCCACGACCGTTCGGTGTCGAGTCCCACCCGAGCGGCAGCATGACCTGCGACCTGTCCCGGATCGGGCCGGCGTCCCTGGCGACCTACCTGCGGTTCAATGACCCCGCCCTCAACATCGTCCTGTTCATCCCCCTGGGGGTCGCGCTCGGACAATTGGACCGCCGCCAGCACCGGAACCAACTGGTTGCCGCGGCCGTGATGCTGCCGGTCGGGATCGAGCTCACCCAGGCTCTCGTGGTGCCGCTCGGCCGCGCGTGCCAGGGCGGCGACGTGTTCGACAACCTGACGGGGCTCTTCGTGGGCCTCGTGATCGGTGCCGCTTTTCACCACGGGATGCGATCCGTGGCACCAGGCACTGGCGGTCAGTCTGGTCGCTGATCCAGCGTCTCCGACGCGTTGGCTTGTTCCACCGCCGCCAATTCATTCGCTTCTTGGCGAACCCGGATGTACCGGTACAGACCCCGGATCGAGTCCGGGTCAATGCCGAGGTAGATGGACGCGAGGCCAACCATGGCGCGGAGGCGTATTCCGCTGCCGCCCTCACGCAATGCGCTACGGAAGTACGCCGTCGCCACGCTCCGCCGACCTTCTTTCAAGGCGACGCTTCCCGCGGCGTATCCCACTGCCGCCCAGCTTCGCCGCGCGGACCGCCGCGCTGAGTCAACAGACACACCCAGCGCCTTCCGCTCGCGCACATCCAGTGCCTCAACGAACGCCGGCCCCACGTCCAGGTTACGCAGCATCTCCTTTGTCATCGTCACGGAGACTTGGTGATCGTGGCGACGGTAGAACCCCACGATCCGGTTGACCGGTGCGAACCGCCCGACCCTGCACAACTCGAGCCACGTCGGATAGTCGACGTTCGGGATGCCTTCGGGCTGGTGAAAGCCACCGACCGCACGCAGCGCGCTCGTTCGACACACCACCGTGCACGCGGGTATGCAGTTCTCCTCGAGCAGCAGCTGAACGGTCTGGGCCGCAGTCTTGCGCTGATGCCTGCGGACCTTTGCTCGTCCCGGGGTGAGGCGCGTGGCCTTCCCCACCGGATCAGTCTGCGCCGCGAGGCCCCACGAGAGCACGACCTTCGGGTTCTCGAATGCAGGGAGCTGCGTCTCGAGCTTGTCGGGTGGCCAGAAGTCGTCTCCCTCCAGGATCGCGACATACTGCCCACGCGCCATCCCGAGGGCCAGGTTGTACGCGCCCCCCAGACCCGCGATCCCACGGTGGCGTTGCGAGACATAGCGAATTCGTGCGTCCGTGTAGCGACGGACGACGTCAGGTGTACCGTCAGTCGAACCGTCGTCAATGACGATCTGTTCCCAGCGCGGCTCAGTTTGGGCAAGGACACTCTCGAGACACTGACCGATGTAGAGACCGTGGTTATAGGTCGGCGTGATGATGCTGACGAGGGGGGCGGGCGATATTGCGCTCAACGACGTCTGATCCCTCCGTCGAAGTGGTCCGTCCCGCGGCCGGATGACGGCGTCCCTCCGTGCCCGATGCGCGAGTGTACGCCCGCAGCGAGTGGCGTCTTCCCGGCAGAGGCGGCACTCGAGCGTGGCGGTCAGGGGTCGGTCTCGGTCCCTGGGCGGGCGCGACGCCAACAGGGATCCGTGAGTCACACGGCCCTAGCCCGGAACCTCGGTATGCTGCGTCGACCAGCTCTGGACCAAGAGCGCATCGTTGCCGCCGATCGAGAGCCTCACTCATGAACAAGACGCCCGCGATCGACGCTCGCGCCGGTGCAGGTCAGGACGGCGTTCGGGCCGACGTGTTCCCGCGCTCCGCCTTCCGCGAGATGGAGGCCGCGCTGTCGGACCCGCTCTTTTTTGGAGTTCCCCTGGGCTCGACGCTCAACGACTTCTTCGTCACGGCCTTCGTCGACGGACTCGGGGACTGGCGACGGAGGACGAAGTGGCTGAGGCGCTTGCTGTATCAGCGGCACCGGATCGCGCCCAAGGTACATCGGAGGACGGGAGCCACCTTCGATCCGGGGCGCGTTCTCGTGACCTGGAGCATCCCCAGCCACCGATATGACCGCTTGTTGTTGCCGGTCCTCGAGCGGCTCGATGAGGGGGAGTGCGCTGTGGTGCACGGCCACGATGGAGTGGCGCAGTTGGTGCCCGCCGGCATCCCTCACTTTCCCTTCCGGGAGGTCAGGGACTTCGACGCGCGGGCTTGGAGGCGGGAATACGAGAGGTGCTGGCCATCATGGAGACGCACCATCAGGGACGTCTGCGAACGATACGCCTTCCCAGAAGGTGCATTCGAGCTCCTGTCCCTCGAGTTGATGGTCGCCAGCCAAAACGTCCTTGGTTGCCTGGGCTTCCTGGAGGCTCACCAACCTTCCGTGATCCTCACCGAATACGATCGCAACCGGCTCTGGTCCTGCCTGGTGTTGGCTGCGCGGAAGCTCGGGATCCCCTCGCTGACGCTGGTCCATGGCGTCATTGAACGTGATGCCTTCGGATTCTCGCCGGTCCTTGCCGACCAGATCCTCTGTTGGGGCGAGCTCGACCGAACGAAACTCATCGATGCGGGCGAAGCGCCGTCCAGGGTGACGGTGGCGGGGTGCCCGCGATTGAATCGGGATTTGCCCAGCCCATCGCTCGAGGGGCGGCGAAGGCTCGGAATTGATCACGACGGGCCGGTGGCCATGCTGGCGACTTCCCCCGAGAGCAACAGATTTGCGCTTGCCGATGCGTTCTGCACGGCCATTGAGCAGCTCCCGGGTATGTCGGGGGTCGTCAGATTGCATCCATCGGAGGATCTGACCTCCTATCAGACGATCATCGTCAGCCATCCGACGGTCTCCTTCGTGGAGAACGGGAGGGCTTCCTCGGATGAAGCGCTTGCGGCGGCCGATGTCGTCGTGGTGCGCGCGAGCGGGTTCGGGAGCGACGCCCTGGTGAAACGAAAACCGGTGGTGGTCCTCAGCCCCGACCAGGAGCCGACGGGTCACGACCTTGATCTCATCGAGCTGGCAGGCTGTCCGCAGGCGCACGATGCGGACGAATTGGCAGCGGTTCTTGGCCGGATGGCGCAGGATCCGGCGTTCCGTGCGGAGCGTGAGACCGCCGCAGAACGCTTCGTCACGCGATTCTGCGCGGCCTTCGGGAACGAGTCGGCGGATATCACCGCGGCTGCGGTTCGCGCGGTGGCTGACCGGAGAGAGTCTCTCGAGCCATCCCTTCTCAGCTAACCGGGCCGAGCGTCGACGTCGGGACAATTCGACGCCGGTACACTACTGAACACTCGCCGGCGAGCGGCCGCCGGAACGGCTCCCTCCACGGTCTCTCGCCTGGGCGGATGTAGTCGAAGATATCCCGGAGGGTGGCGTGCAGGTCTCGGCCGTTGCGGCGTCAATAGGGGCATCGCCTCACTTTCCACATGTTAGCTTTCGCGCCTTCCCGTGACCCCGTTTTCAGGTTCGATCCTGCTCCTCGCTCCTCACCCGGACGACGCGGCGCTGTCGTGCGGCGCTCTCCTCGAGCGAGGAGAGCCGATCGACGTGCTGACCGTCTTCACCGGCGTCCCCCATCCGCCGCGGCGCGGGCGGTGGGACGAGCGCTGCGGCTTCGCCGACTCGGAGGAGGGGAGGCGAGTGCGGTGTGCCGAGGAGCTCGAGGGCCTGTCGCCAGGCGGTCATCGAGTCCGGTTCCTGGACGTGCTCGACGGCCAGTACCTCGACGGCCCTAGGCCCGACGCCGACGCGCGTGCAATTGGATCGGCTCTTGCCGACTTCGATGGCGCCTTGGTCGCGGCGCCCGTGGGGGCCGGCCGCAGGCCGCGTTGGTTCGACCGGGCGCTGCGGCGTGTCGCGGCCCGCGGGAGCGCCGGTCCCCCTCACCCCGACCACGTCTTCGTCCGAGACGCGGTGCTCGACGCGGTCGAAGGGCCGGTGCTGCTCTACGAGGAGTTCCCCTATCTGCGAAGCGGCCTGGGCGACCAGGCCGCCACCAAGCTGGCCGAGGCTCGCGGCGTCCGGGCAGAGCTCTTTATCGCGGAGGTCGACCGGAGCGCGAAGGCCCGCCGGATCGCCGCCTACACGAGCCAGCTCCAACACCACGGCCACCCCGAGGAGCGGTTCGACCTCCCGGAGCTCCTACGGCCGGTCGAGCGTTACTGGCTCCTCGCTTAGACGCAACGATGCGGTTTCTGCGCTTCCCGCGCTCCATGGTGCCCAGGGGTTGATGGTCGGGTGGCTCGGGCATACGCCGAAGGCACGCCACGCCACCCTCCGCAAGCCCGACATCGCGCACGCCCTAGTCGCTCCATGACTGCGCCGTGCACAGCGCGGCCGCTTGGCCAGTCCCGCGGCGTCGGATCGACCCAGGGATGGCTCGATTTGACGCGCTTGTCCGCCATCGCAGTCGCCGACTGATTGACGGTACCCGTAAGGCAAGCCACCCGGACGGTGCGCCTCGCGTTCACCCCCTGATTGCCGTCCGTGGAGTCATGCAGCGATTACCCGCGGCGTTCAGCTGCGTGGCTGGCGAAGGAAGCGCCGATTGGGCATCCGGGCGGCTCGCGGTGGCCCATTGGCCGTTTGCTGGTGCTCGCTGAGCGGCTTTGCCCGCACGACGTCAGGCGCCCGGGTCGAGCGCCCCGAGGTGCTCCGTGAGCCGCAGGTTCTCGCGGTAGTCGATCGGCACCTCGACCAGCGACGGTCCGTCGACGTCCAGCGCCCGGGCGAGCGTCGGCCGCAGATCCGCGGCAGACGCAGGCCGGAACGCGGCCACGCCGAAGGACGCCGCCAGCGCGACGAAGTCCGGGTTGCCGAAGTCCACGCCGAACGGCCGCCCGAACTCGTTGCGCTGCTTCCAGTCGATCAGCCCGTAGCCGTCGTCGCGCCAGATCACGACCGTCACCCGCACGCCGAGCCGGACCGCCGTCTCGAGCTCCTGCACGTTCATCAGGAACCCGCCGTCGCCGCACAGGGCCACCACGTGGCGATCCGGGTGCACCAGCGACGCGGCGATCGCCCCCGGCAGCGCGATGCCCATCGACGCGAAGCCGTTCGAGATGATCACGGTGTTGGGCTCGTACGCCTGGTACAGCCGCGCGACCCAGATCTTGTGGGCCCCGACGTCGCTGACCACGATGTCGTCGGGCGCGAGGACCGCCCGCAGGTCGGCGATCGCCTTCTGGGGCCGGATCGGCCAGCCGTCGTCCGCCTCGTACGCCGCCAGCTCCCGCAACAGCTCCTGGCGCAGGTCGGCGTGGACGAGCACCTCGCGTGATGCGTGGCGCTGCGTGGCGTCCCGGCCGCCGATCCCGCGCGGCAGCAGGGCGGCGAGCAGGCGCCGGAGCGTGCCGCCGATGTCACCGATGAGCTCGACCTGCGGGCGATACGCCGCATCCACCTCGGCGGGAGTGGTGTCGATGTGGACGATCCGCTTGCCGCCACCCGGGTTCCACCGACTGGGGCCGTACTCGACCGGGTCGTAGCCGACCGAGACGACGAGGTCGGCGCGGTCGAAGCCCGACAGGACGTGGTCCCGTGCCTGGAGCCCGACCGCCATCAGCGACAGGTGGGAGCGGTCGTCGATCGCCCCCTTGCCCATGAAGGTGACCGCGACGGGCACGTGCAGCCCGCGGGCGAACTCGCGCAGCTCCGGCGAGGCGTTCCGGCGCAGCACCCCGTTGCCGGCGAGGATCAAGGGTCGTTCGGCGCCGGCGATGAGGTCGGCCGCGCGTTCGATGGCCTCGTCGGTCGGCTCGGGGAAGGAGGCCGCTTGCAGCACCAGCGGCTCGAGCCCGGGATCGACCGCGCTCGCGGCGATGTCCTCGGGCAGCTCGATATGGGTCGGGCCAGGTTTCTCGAGGCGCGCGACGCGGAACGCCTTGGCGACGATCTCGGGGATCGCGCCCGGGACCTCGACGCGCGCGGTCCACTTGGTGACGGGCTCGAACATCCGCGGGATGTCGACGTACTGGTGCGACTCCTTGTGGACCTTGTCGATCCCCGTCTGCCCGGTGATGGCGACCATCGGGGCGCGATCGAGGAACGCGTCGGCGATCCCGGTGACGAGGTTCGTTGCCCCGGGCCCGAGGGTGGCCATGGCAACCGCCGGACGGCCGGTGAGGCGGCCGTGGACGTCGGCCATGAACGCGGCGCCCTGCTCGTGGCGTGTCGTCACGTGACGGACCTGGCCGTGATCCGCGAGCGCCTCGAGGACGTCCATCGTCTCCTCGCCGGGCACCGAGAACACCCACTCGCAGCCCTCGGCCGCGAGGCAGTCGACGAGGAGGTGGGCCGCGGTGCGGCGGGTCTTCGGGGTCACCCCGTGAGTCTACGGGCTGGGGTCGGCCCCGGCGGTGGTGGGATCAGCCGGCGCCCTGGGGCCCGCTTTGCGGCTCCGGGGCGAAGGCGGTAAGCGCCTGGCGCGCGGCGCGGCGCATCGCCTCCTGCTGCTCGTCCTCGATGGTCTCGAGCAGCCACGCGCCGGCGAGCAGGACGAGGCCGAACGCGATGAGGAACATCACGCCCTGGTACGAGCTGAGCAGCGCGATCCCGAACCCGGCCATCGGGATCGAGACCGACACGCGACCCAGGATGTCCTCCATCGGGACGAGCGACGGGTCGGGGCCGGTGTTGGCGTCGCCGCGTGTCTCGACGTACATCCCCTCGGGCAGGTTGACGACCCGGACGATCCGGTGCGTGAACACGGCGTTCTTCATGCCGGCCTGGAGGCTGATCACGTCACCCGCGCGCAGCTCGGACGCCTCGACGGGCACGACGTGCACGGCGGACCCGAGCGGGATCGACGGCTCCATCGACGGTCCGCCGACCACGAAGGTGGTCCCGCCCGTGACGGCCGGCATGATCCGGGCAAGGACCACGATCCCCAGCACGCACACGATGAGCACGATCAACAGGACGTCCAGCGTCATGCGCGCGGCTCGTGTCATCACGGCGACGAGCGGCATATGGCGAGGCTCCCGACGGGGTGATCGGTCGCGGAGCGGCCGGTCGGCAGGGCTGAAATGGATGATGCCCTGGCCCGCCCGGGAGGGCGGACCAGGACGTTGGCGTCGAGTGGGTGACTACGGGTTGTTGGCGGTCTGCTCTGCGTCGAAGGTGAACGTGGCCGTGGTGGCCGAGTTCTGGAAGCTGTTGCCGCTGTTGAGCGGGAAGTCCCAGCTGAAGCAGAGGCTGTCGGCGGCACCCGAAGCGACGGCCCGGTCGCCGGCGTCGTCGCCCTGGCCCGGGTCGCCGAACTCGGCGGCGTCGAGGGGGCCGTTGTAGAGGGTCGCGCCCGGGGCGGCGCAGGTACCGGCCTGGATCACGAGGTCCATCTGCGCGGCCAGGCCGTTGCCGTCCGCGTTCGTGGCGCTGGTCGTCATCGCGTAGCGGAGGGCGCCGGTGCCCGTGTTCGACACGTTGAGCGTCTGGTTGCCGCTGTCGCCGGGCAGGATGTTGGTCACGTTGAACGACGTCGCCGGGGTGACGTTGAGGATGATCGTCCCGGACGTCCAGCTCCCGTTGGAGGCGTCGCTGTCGGTGAAGATCGCGAGCGACATCGCCCCCGCGCCGAGCGTCGCGAACGACGCGCCGAGCAGGATCGCGAATAGCGCTCGGCGACGCTTCGATCGGCGGCGGGCCGACGTGTCGGTGGCGGTCTGGTCCATGTACGGGCACTCCCTTTTCAATCGGTGCGTGCTCGTCGGTCCGCCAACCCCCGATGGCGTTGGGGACCCCGGAAGGGCTCTGACCCCGGAACTCGACGCGCCGCGCGTGTGTGATCGAATTCGACACCAGCGCGGGCCGTGCGGCTACACGACCGGGGACCCATGCGTGGGGGTACCTTCGTCACTCAGGCCCGGTGCGGTCGGACACCGTTCGTGCTCGAGATCGGGTTGGATGACGTTGCCGGGGCGCCCCACGCGCCGGCCGGCGGCATCTCAGGCTCCGGCGTCCACCACGACCAGGGCGTCCACCGCCACGGCGCCACGCGGTCCGGCGATCACCGGGTTGAGGTCGATCTCGACGATCGTGGGGTCCGCCACGAGCAGGTCGCCCAGCGCGACGACCAGGGTGACGATCGCCGCGACATCCACGGCGTCGGTCCCTCGGACGCCGCGCAGCAACGCGGAGCCGCGGAGGCCCGCGAGCCCCACCTCGACCTCGACCGCGTGCACGGGTGCCAGCAGCACCGCGACGTCGTCGAGCACCTCGGCCAGGATCCCGCCCAGCCCGACCAGGACCACGGGCCCGAACACGGGGTCGCGTCGCCCGCCGATGATCAGCTCGACCCCCGGGGCGGCCATCGGCTCCACCAGCAGGCCTCGCACGCCGACGCCCGACCGCGCGGCGGCGACCGCCAGGTCGTGCACGGCCCCGGTGATTCCGGACTCGTCGGTCAGGGACAGCGCCACGCCGCCGGCATCGCTCTTGTGGGCGAGGGATGGGGCGTCGAGCTTGATCGCGACCGGCCCGCCGCCGAGCTCACGCCAGGCGCGGATCGCGGCGTCGGGTGCCGCATCGACCGCGCGCCAGGCCGTCACGGCGATGCCCGCGTCCGACAGCCGCTGCAGGCTCTCGCGCTCCGGCAGGGCAATCGGCGCGCCCCTCGCCGCCGCCATCGCGAGCGGATCGAGGACCGTGTCGATGCCCCAGGCGACTGGATCCGACGCCAGCGCCGGCCAGCCCGGTCGCCGCGGACCGGCCGCCTCACGGCCCGCGCGGTGGACCTCCCAAGCAGCCAGCCGGGCGATCGCGGCAAACGCCTCCACGGCGCCCTTGAGCATCGGCATCCCGCCCTCGGCGTCGAGGAACGCCTTGACCTCGTCGCTCACGTCGTTCGAGGTCAGCGACACGTAGACCGGCAGCAGCTCGGGGCGGCCGGCCGTCGCGTCGATCAGGGCGCGGCTGACGGTCCGCGCAACGTCGACCTCGCTGGGCAGGTCGCGGAACGGGTTGTCGTGCACGACCGCGAGCACGTCGTATGCGCCCGATGCCGCGAGGGCCTCGAACGAGACCCGGTAGGCGAGGGACTCCTCCGCCGCGCCCCAGGGATCGAGCGGGTTGCCGATGTAGCCCATCGATGGCAGGTCGAGGAGGATCGCGTCGCGGGCCTCGGGGGTCACCGGCGGCAGGTCGAGGCCGGTCCGCTCGGCGAGGTCGGCCACCAGCGACGCCTCGCCGGTCGACACCGTCACGACGCCCGTCCGCCCGCCGCGCAGCCGCCGGCCGAGTCGCCCGATGCCCGCGACCAGCTCCGCCGCCTCGAGCATCTCGTCCAGATCGGCACACCGGATGACGCCCGCCGCATCGAGCGCGGCCGACGTGACCCGGTCCTCGCCCGCCAGGCTGCCGCTGTGGGCGATCGCGGCCGCCTGGGCCTGGGCCGACCGCCCGACCTTGACCGCCAGCATTGGCTTGCCCAGCGCAAGCGCGCGGTCCGCGAGCGCGAGGAAGCGCTCGGGCCGCTTGAACCCTTCGACGAACAGCATGACGGCGTGCGTCTCGGGATCGTCGAGGCAGTAGGCGAGGTAATCGCACAGGTCGAGCACGACCTCGGCGCCCACCGACACGATGCGGCTGTACCCGATCCGGGTGCCCGGCGCGTGGAGGAAGGCGTCGGTCACGCTGCCCGACTGGGCGAGGCCGGCGACGTGGCCGCGCGGCAGCCACGGGTTGACGTCGCCGATGTAGGTCGAGCTGTTGGTCGTCCAGTCGACGGCCCCCATGCAGTTCGGCCCCAGCAGCGCGACGCCGTGCCGGATCGCGATCTCCGCGACGGTGCGCTGCATCTCGGCGGCCGCCTCGCCGCCCTCGACCACGCCGCCGCCCGGGATCACGAGGCTCGGGATGCCGGCCTCGGCCGCCTCCTGCGCGAACCGGGCTGCCCGCAGCGGGTTGACCGCGAGGATCGCCGAGTCGGGGCGCTCGGGGAGGGCGGCGAGGCTCGGGTAGCACGGCTGCCCGAACGCCTCCTCGTAGTTGGGGTTGACGAAGTGGCAGCGCGTCTCGCTGCCCATCCGGGCGAGGTTGTCGCGGACGGTCTGGGCGATCGACGAGCGCGGGCTCGCGCCGACGATCGCGATCGAACGCGGCGCGAACAGGGGGCGGAGGTCGATCACGCCGCGGGGAGGGTCAGCCGACGACCGCGCCGACGCCACGCTTCTCGAGCGAGCGGGCAATGATCAGGCGCTGGATCTCCGACGTGCCCTCCCACAGCCGGTCGACGCGCAGCTCGCGCAGGTA
>DATDJA010000498.1:0-6688 GCA_036520795.1 Candidatus Limnocylindrales bacterium | reverse complement strand
GCGAGGCCCTGGCGCTTGAGCTTGCGCATCACGCCGAACAGCTGCTCGGTCTCGTGGGCGTCCAGGCTCGAGGTCGGCTCGTCGAGGATGAGGATCCGGGCGGACGAGATCTCCAGCGCCCGCGCGATCGCCGCCATCTGCTGGATCGCGACCGAGAACGAGCCCAGCGGCTGGGTCACGTCGACCTCGACGTCGAGGCTGCGCAGGATCTCGGCGGCGCGCCGGTGGAGCGCACCGGAATCGATCATGCCGAAGCGCCGCGGCGCCCGGCCGATGAGGATGTTCTCGCCGACCGAGAGGTTGGGGCAGAGGTTGACTTCCTGGTACACGGTGCTGATGCCCAGGGACTGGGCATGCTGCGGGGATCGGACGTGGATGTCGGTGCCGCCCAGGGTGATCGTGCCCGCGTCGGGCCGCTCGACCCCGGTCATGACCTTGATCAACGTCGACTTGCCGGCGCCGTTCTCGCCGACGATCGCGTGGATCTCGCCTTCGCGGACGTCGAAGTCCACGCCCGCGAGCGCCTTGACGCCGGGAAAGCCCTTCTCGATGCCCTTCATCGCCAGCAGCGCGTCCACGTCGATCACGACCTACCTGCGTGTCCCTGGAGGGTCCTGGGTGAAACATCGAGGGGCGACCCGAAGGTCGCCCCTCGATGGGCTGCGCGGCCGCACCCGCCGTGGAGGCCGGCGGGGCGGATCGGGTTGCTCAGTATTGGCGGGTCGGCAGGATCTCCGCCGCGTCAGCCGCGTGGAAGACGCTCTCGATCGAGGGGACCCACTTGGGGAGCGTCTCGCCGTTGACGGCCTTGAGCGCGGCCTCGTAGACCTGCTTGGCCAGCAGCGGGTTGCACTCGACGACGGTGTTGATGGTGCCGTCGATCATCGCCTGGAAGGCGCCCTTGGTGGCGTCAACGGTGATGATCTTGACGTCCTCGGACGGCTTGAGGCCGGCCTCGGTGAGTGCCTGCACGGCACCCAGGCCCATCTCGTCGTTCTGGGCGAAGACGCCCTGGATGTCCTTGCTCTTCTTGAGGAACGCCTCGGTGACGGCCTTGCCCTTGGTGGAGTCCCAGTCGGCCGTCTGGCTCTCGGTGATCGTGATGCCGCAGTCGCCCATCTTCTCGCGGAAGCCCTTGCCGCGGTCGATGGCCGCGGAGGATCCGACGTTGCCGACGAGCTCGACCACGTTCTTCTTGGCGCTGCCCTCGAGCAGGGTGCACATCTCGGTCGCCGCCTTGCGGCCTTCCTCGGTGAAGTCCGAGCCGATGTACGTCGCGTACAGGTCTTCCGGCGCATCGATGCGGCGGTCCTCGAGCACGACGGTCTTGCCCTTGGCCTTGGCCTCCTTGAGGACGTCGTCCCAGCCGGCGGCTTCGAGCGCGGCGAGCACGATCACGTCGACGGAGTCGTCGGCGATGAAGTCGCGGAACGCCTTGAGCTGGTTCTCCATCTTGTTCTGCGCGTCGTAGAACTTGAGGGTGAGGCCGAGCTTCTCCGCCTCGTCCTTGAACGACGCCGTGTTGGCGGCACGCCAGCCGCCCTCGGATCCGGTCTGGATGAACCCGACCGTCAGGTCCTTGAAGGTCTTGGCCGCGGCGGACGCCGGGGCGGCGGAGCTGCCGCCTCCGGAGCTGCAGGCAGCAGCAAGGGCGAGGACGGCGAGTGCCGCGGCGATCGGCTTGAGAGTCCTGGAACGTGTCACTGGTAGACCTCCGGGTGGTGCAGCGATTTCGCGGATGGGGGCGCGGGGATCGTCAGGCTGGGAGGCGCGAGGGTCAGGTCGTGCGTGGCGCCATGGACACCTCCTCCGGCCCCGCCGCCCAGGCCTGGTGCCCGGCGCTGTTGCCGCCGGGCTGTGCGTGCCTCCCGGGAGACGCCGGGAGGGCTCGGGCTTGCGGGCCAACCGAACTACTGTTACCGTTCCCGTTACCGCTAACGGGACCGATAACGGTGGCACGGTAACATCGCGCTGGCGGACCCGTCAAGACCCGCGAATCGATCACCCGCGAGGATGAATGGCAACTCGGCGCAGGATGACGATCAAGGAAGTGGCGCAGGCTGCTGGGGTTTCCACCCAGACCGTCTCGCGCGTCCTGAACAACCGGCCGGACGTCGCGCCCGAGACGTTCGAGCGGGTCCAGCGGATCATCAGCGACACGGGCTACGCGCCCAACATGCTCGCGCGGAGCCTCACCCAGGGCCGGAGCCACATCCTCGGGGTGGTGGCATTCGGGCTCGACTACTTCGGGCCGTCGCGCATCCTGACCGGCATCGAGCAGCGGGCCGCCGACCTCGGCTACTCGATCTCGCTGAACCTCATTCACCGGCCCGAGACGGCCGACGTCGACGAGGTGCTCAACGGGCTCATCGGGCGCCAGGTGGACGGGATCATCTGGGCCATCCCCGAGGTCGCCGAGAACCGCGCCTGGTCGCACGAGCGCAGCCCGGACCTCCCGGTCCCCGTGATGCTGATCGGGAGCCCCGCCGGCAACTCGTCACTGCCCTCGATCGGGATCGACAACAGGGCAATCGGGCAGCTGGCGACGGAGCACCTGATCGCCGGTGGCGTGCGTCGAGTCGCGGTCGTCACCGGGCCGCGGGGCTGGTGGGAGGCCGAGGAGCGCATCGACGGCTGGCGCGCGACCCTGGACGCCCATGGCATCGGGGAGCAGGACCGCTACGTCGTCGACGGTGACTGGGGTGCCAGCAGCGGCGAGCGCGCGCTCGACCTGCTGATGCGGGAGTTCCCCGACGTCGACGCGATCTTCGCGAGCAACGACCAGATGGCGCTCGGAGTCCTGCACGGTGCCCACCGGATGGGAAAGCGGGTGCCCGAAGACCTCTCGATCGTCGGCGTCGACGACATCCCCGAGGCGTCCCACTTCTGGCCGTCGCTGACCACGGTGCACCAGCCCCTGGCCGACGCTGGCGCACTCGCGGTCGAGGCGATCGACCGCAGCATCGGCGACGACCGCGACCGGCGCGAGCGGGACGTCCAGCCCGCGTCGGTCACCCTGCTGCAGCCGACCCTGATCGTCCGCGACAGCAGCCGCCGGGTGGACTGACCGCCCGAATCCGATGACCCCGGCGGGCCGCCGGGGTCATCGACAAAGCCGGCCGATGCCTACGGCGTCGGGGAGCCACTCGCGAAGGACGGCGCCGGCGGCAGCGGCGCGGCCACCGGTTGCCAGGACGCGCCGTAGGACTCCTGGAAGGTGACCGGCGAATCGTCGCCATCCACGTCGAGGACACCGACATGGAACGCTTCGTCCACGATCATGAGGCTCAGGAGTCGGGTCCCGTCGGGGGACCAGATGGGCTGGAAGGCGCAGCCGTCGACCAAGGGGTCGAGCCGTCGCTCGCCTGAGCCGTCCGCGTTGATGACCCACACCCGCATCGTGCACGGCCGACCCTGCCAGCGCTCCGATTCGTCGACGATGCGGTGGAACGCGATGCGCTGACCGTCCGGCGACCAGCTCCCGTTAACCGCCACGTCGGTTGCGAGGACGCGCTGTCCCGATCCGTCGGCCTTCACGATGACGATCTCGCTTGGCTCGAACCCGGTCGCGAGCGCGAGCTCCGAACCATCGGGGGACCACTGCGGCGGGAACCACTGTTCCCCCGCGCTGCCGGCGACATCGGGTCCGATGCGACGGGCCGTGACCCCGCCCGCACCGGCGCCAGCCGATCCCACCTCGGCCACGTAGAGGCCGGTGGCGCCGCCGCCTTCACGGCCAAGGAAGGCGATCCGGCTGCCGTCGGGCGAGAACCTCGGGAAGACGCCGTTCGTGCCGGGCGGCAGGAGCCTGCCCGCCGGCGCCGACCCGTCCGCCGGGACGACGAACAGGTCGGGCTCGCCGGGGCACGTCTCGTGGGCGGCGAACGCCACCGTCTGCCCGTCCGGCGACCACGAGAAGTCGTCGTGCTCGGCGCAGTACGCATCCCGGAATGTGACACTCGTCCACAGGGTCGTCCGGTTCCCGCCGCCGGCATCGATCACCACGACCGAGTCCTTCGCCCCCTGGTAGTTGTGGAAGACGATGCGCGAGCCATCGCGCGACCACAGTGGTGCCTGGTCGAAGCCGGAAGTATTGGCGGCATTCGTCAACCGGCGCAGGTCCGTCCCGTCGGCCCTGACGGTGTAGAGGTCGCCCACCGGCTGTCCGATTGCGCCACCCTGCAGGGACGTGAACGCGAGGACGGCTGCGCCGCCGCGAGGGAGGGCCGGGGACGGCGTGAGGAGCCGGCCGCCGACGACGGCGATCCCCGCCGCAACGATCACCAGGGCGACGACGATGAGCAGGATCCACGCGAGCCGCAGCGAACCGGTCGCCGCGGGTTGGCTTGTCGTAACCTTCATGGGAAGCCACCTTCCGAGGCTTGCCCAGGCTGGCCGCTGCCTCGTGCGCCGCGTCCGCTCCAGGACCTGTGCGAGGTAGGCGGGAGCAGGCGGGGCGAACGCGTCCTCAGGCCACGCCTCGAGCCGCCGGGTGACATCGGGCCGTTGCTGCATCAGGAACGACCCTCCGTCAGTCCGGGGTGCGTGCGTGCGTCCGAGTCGAGCGCGGCGCGCAGCGCCTGGGTCGCCCGGTGGAGCCGCGACTTGGCGGTGCCAACCGGGATGCCCATGGCCGCGGCCGCCTCGGGAAGCGGCAGGCCCAGGTAGTAGTGCATGACGATGACCGTTCGGTGCTCGGGGTCGAGGCGGCTCACGCCACGCTCGATCTCGTCCTGGTCGGCGGATGCCGTCTGGGTATCGGGCACCGAGAGGGGAAAGATTTCGGGCAGCACGACCTCGATGCTTCGTCGCCGGGCTGTCCGGAGCTCATCGCGGCAGGCGTTGAGGAAGAGCCGGTGGAGCCAGGCGTCGAAGCGCTCGGAATCGCGCAGTGTCGGGAGGTCGCGCCAGCAGCGGACGAGCGTCTCCTGGACGGCGTCCTGGGCGCGATCGGGATCCCGCAGGATGAGCCGCGCTGCGGCATCCAGCCGACCGATCGTGGCGCCTGCCAGCACGGCGAAGGCGTCATGATCGCCCTTGCGCGCTCGGTCCACGAGGTCCTGCTGCACGTTCGCCTCGACGGCCCGCGCGGCCGACTTGGTCGCGCATGAAGCGTTTGGCGTTAACGGGCGGCGAATCGTTCCCAAATCGCGTCGGGAAGCGTGCCAGCCAACGTGCGCTGCATGGGGACGGTGCGTCCGCGCACCACAAGCCTAGTCCACCCCCCGGGACCATCGCTGCCACGCGTTGACCCGGTCGAGTCACGGGCGGAGACTCGTCGCTTACCGCTGTCGGGGGACACGGGAGGAGAGACGCAATGCGCCATCGGCGAACCACCGGCCTGATCACCGCTGGGCTGGTCCTGATCGCGACCCTGGTCACCGCGGCACCCGCCGCCGCACACGGCGGGGGACACGGCAAGGTGGTCGTCCTGCTCGATGGCCTGTCGTCGCCCAAGGGCCTCGAGATCAGTGGCAGGTCGATCTTCGTGGCGCAGGGCTGGGCCGGCGCGCCCGGACCCGTGCTCGAATACCGCCAGATCGGCCGGTGGCACAAGTCCGTGCGCCCAGTCACCGACCCGCTGAGCCTGGTCGACATCGTCGGGACCCGCGACGGCGCGGGCTGGGCGATCGGCACCGACGGCGTGCTCTACCGCCAGGCCACGCCGGGCGGTCCGATCGACCCCGTGCTCGACATCCTTGCCTACCAGGCCATCGACATCGACCCTACGGACCAGGACGACCCGCCGAACCCCGGCGAGAGCAACCCCAACGGCCTCGCGGCCCTGCGCTCGAAGGTGCTCATCGCCGACGCGGCCGGCAACGACCTGCTGCGGGTGAGCCCGAACGGCAAGGCAGTCACCGTGGCGCGCTGGACCAACGAGGAGATCGTCACCGACGACCCCGCCCTCCCGCCGACGATGCTGGCCGAGGCCGTGCCGACGACCGTGGCCATCGGCCCGGACGGCTGGGCCTACGTGGGCCAGCTGGTCGGGTTCCCGGGAACCCCGGGCTCGGCGCACATCTGGCGCGTGAACCCCTGGGCCAAGGACGCGGTCTGTGACGTCAACCACCCGAATCGCGACTGCAAGGTCTGGAAGTCGGGGTTCACCTCGATCTTCGATATCGCCTTCGCCCCCCACAGCTGGACGCTCTACGTGTACGAGATCGCCGAGGACGGCTGGCTCGCGTTCGAGGAGGGCTTCGCCACGGGCGAGTTCCCGCCGGCGGTCCTGCTCGAGGTCAAGGGCCACCGGATCCGCGAGCTCGCCCGCGGACAGCTGTCACAGCCGGGCGGCGTCGAGGTCGGCCGCGACGGCCAGGTCTATGTCACGGACGGCATGTTCACGGACGGGCGGCTGATCCGGATCCGGGGCCGCGGCCACGGTTACGGCCACCACCACTGAGCCGGGGACGGGTCGCCGTCCCAAGGTTCTCAGTCGAAGCCCTTGCCCGTGGTGAAGAAGGTCAGGGCCCCCCGCGTCTTGGTCTGCTGATCGCCGCCGACGTCGAGGCCCAGGCCCTCGAGGAAGGTCGTGAAGCCGTCGGCGGCCTGGGTCGCCTCGCCCGGCTCGACCTTGATCGAGAGCTCGACGAGGTCCGACCCGTCGGGTAGCTTCCAGCGCTCGGCGACGACCTCGTGCTCGAACTTCTTGGGGTCGACCTTCCACTTCTGGACCTTGATCGGG
>DATDJA010000497.1:0-2565 GCA_036520795.1 Candidatus Limnocylindrales bacterium | reverse complement strand
TCGCCCAAGCAGCTTGGCGACATCCTGTTCGTCGAGCTCGGGCTCCCGAAGGGCCGCAAGACGAAGACCGGCTACTCGACCGACGCCTCGGTGCTCGAGGAGCTGCGCGGCGTCCATCCGGTCATCGAGCCCGTGCTCGAGTGGCGGATCTACACCAAGCTCCGCTCGACCTATGTCGAGGCGCTGCCGACCCTGATCGGGCCCGACGGCCGCCTCCACACGCTGTTCCACCAGGCCGTGGCGGCGACCGGCCGCCTGTCCTCGTCGGACCCGAACCTGCAGAACATCCCGATCCGGACGCCGCTCGGGCGCCGCATCCGGCACGCGTTCGTCGCCGGCTCGCCGGACACCACGCTCGTGGCCGCCGACTACAGCCAGATCGAGCTGCGGATCCTCGCCCACGTCTCGGGCGATGAGCACCTCGCTGACGCGTTCGCGCGCGAGGCCGACATCCATCGCGAGACGGCCGCCCGGGTGCTGCGCAAGGACCCGGCGGACATCACCGCCGACGAGCGGTCGATGGCCAAGATGGTCAACTTCGGGCTGGCGTACGGCATGAGCGACTTCGGGCTCTCGTCGCGGGCCGGGATCAGCCGCCAGGACGCGCAGGAGTTCATCAACTCCTACTTCGCGGCCTACGGCGGGATCAGCCGCTACATGCACCACATCCGCGAGACCGCCCGCGAGCAGGGCTACGTCGCGACGCTGCTCGGCCGCAAGCGCAAGATCCCCGAGCTCGAGGCCCGCAACCCATCGCTGCGCGCCGCCGGCGAGCGGATGGCGATCAACATGCCGATCCAGGGCACGGCCGCCGACATCGTCAAGATCGCGATGATCCGGCTCGACCGCGCGCTGCGCGAGGGCGGCTTCCGGTCGCGGCTGCTGCTGTCGGTCCACGACGAGCTGCTGCTCGAGGCGCCGCGCGACGAGGTCGATCGCGTCGTCCCCGTCCTGCGCGAGACGATGGAGGGCGCGCTCCCGCTGTCGGTGCCGCTGACGGTCGAGGCCAAGGTCGGCGACTCGTGGGAGGGGATGACGCCGGTCTCCCGGCGCGACGCGGTCCTGGCCGAGGCCGGCGAGGCGCCCGAGGCCATCGGGGTCTAGGGCGCGTGCCCGAGTTACCCGAGGTCGAGACGGTGGCGCGCGACCTCAGGCGCCACCTCCTGGCGCCCGACGGTGGCCCCGGCCCGACGATCACCGGCGCGCGCGTCGGCTGGCAGCGGACGCTGCGCGACGAGGATCCGGCCCGGTTCATGGATGGCGTCTCGGGCCGGCGGATCGAGGGGATCGGGCGGCGCGGCAAGCAGCTGATCCTCGACCTCTCGGGCGGCGCGTTCCTGACCGTGCACCTCAAGATGACCGGCCAGCTGTTCGTGGTGCCCGCGTCGCTGCCCACGGATCCCTACGAACGCTTCGCCCTGGCCCTGGACGACGGCCGCGAGCTGCGGTTCCGCGACATCCGCAAGTTCGGGCGGGTCGGGCTCTACGGCGCGGACGACGACCCGTTCGACGGCGTCGGCCCCGAGCCGCTTGACCCGCGGTTCACGCTGCGCGAGTTCCGGACCCGCATCCGCGGTCGCCGGGCGAGGCTCAAGCCGCTGCTCGTGGACCAGGCGTTCATCGCCGGCGTCGGCAACATCTACGCCGACGAGGCCCTGTGGCGCTCGCGCCTGCATCCGCTGCGCTCCGCGCGGTCCCTGCGGCCGGCCGACGAGCGGGCGCTGTACCGGGACGTCATCGGCATCCTGGCCGAGGCGGTCGAGCGTCGCGGCTCGTCGATCGACGACTACACGGCACCCGACGGCGATGGCGAGATGCAGGAGCGGCTCGACGTCTACCAGCGCACAGGCCAGCCGTGCCGGCGCTGCGGCCGCCCGATCCGCCGGATCGTGATCGGGATCCGGGCGACGCACTTCTGCTCGTGGTGCCAGCGGCTCCCGGCAGGGGAGCGGCAGGCGGCGAAGGCGCTGCTCGCGACGATGACGCCGCGCCCCGGGCGCGGGGCGAACGGCCGAACGGGTCGGCGATGGGTGGACCTGGACGGCGACGGCGCGGTGGGCCGTACGTCGGACGAGGCGGCGAAGGCCCGCGAGCGGGCGGCGAGGACGGCCGCGGCGGCCGCAACGCGACGCGCGGCCGCGAGGGACGTCAGCCGGTCGTGACGGTCGTCTGGCCCGGGTTGGTGATCGAGATGACCCCGCCGTAGGCGCAGTTGCAGGTCGAATCCGAGGTCAGCGCGGCCTTGCCCCCGATCGTGACGGTCGCGGAGCCCGGCGACCACGGCGAGCTCGTCGCCGGGATGCACGGCGCGGGCGTCGGCGTGCCGAGCGCCGCGCTGGTCGCGGCTGCCACGGCGGGGTTCGACTGCGTCGTGCACATCCCGAACGTGGCCAGGTTGGTCATCGGCGCGTGGTCCATCACCGTGGCCAGGAGCGCCCCGCCGCCCTGCATCAGCTGTCCGGCCGGGAGCACGGCGAGCGACGCTGGCGCGACCCCGAACGAACACGTCGCCTGGGCTCCGAGGACGACCAGCTGTGGCACCCTTGACCTCCGCGCGGAACAGGG
>DATDJA010000496.1:0-2104 GCA_036520795.1 Candidatus Limnocylindrales bacterium | reverse complement strand
CGGGCCACCTGCGGGTCGAGATGGACCTCGCCCGCCTGGGCGCGCCGCACGGCGACCGCGACATCGTCGGCATCGGCGTCCTTGAGCAGGTAGCCGGTGGCCCCCGCCTCGAGCGCCGCGGTGACCCGCTCCTCCTCGATGAAGCTGGTGAGGGCGACGACCTCGACGTCCGGGTAGCGGGCCTTGATCTCCGCCGTGGCGGCGATCCCGTCCATCACCGGCATCAGGAGGTCCATCAGCACGACATCCGGCCCGAGCTCCCCGACCAGCTCCACGGCGCGCCGCCCGTCCTCGGCCTCGCCGACGACCTCGATGTCGTCCAGCAGCTCGAAGAACCCGTGCAGACCCCGGCGGACGACGGCGTGGTCGTCCACCAGCAGCACCTTGATTCGCGCCGGCGCATCGACCGGGGCGTCGTCCGTGGGCCCGTCCATCGGCGAGAGCATAGCCGCAGCGGGCGGGTGAGTCAGCGGCGGGACGGGGCCTCGCCGCTCGACCCATGTCGCGGCGGGACGATCGCGGTCTCGCCCTCCCGGATCGCCGCATCCCGGCGGCGCGCCCGTTCGCGGCCCGCCATCCCGAGCCGAATAGAGGTGAACGGGACCCGGACCTCACGGAACACCTCCACCGAGACAAGGAAGCCGGCGAACAGGAACAGGACGCCCAGGAACTTGCCCAGCTGGTAGAGGTCGGTCGACCCGGCCCGGTTGAGCGAGTCGGTGAGGAACGGGAAGAACGCCCCGAGCGCGATCAGGAGCGTCGCGGGCACCCGGGAGTGAAGCCTGCCCGCGGCGAGCTCCCGGGCCGCGCCGGGCAGCGAGGCGACGAGGTTGACGGGGATCGCGACCACCGCGATGCACAGGTTGAACAGGAACGAGTCGCCCGACTGGCCGGGATCGAGCGAATAGCCGAGCACGCGCTTCTTGGGCATGAACACGTAGGCGGAGAACAGCGCGCCGAGGAGGAGCGCGCCGCCGCCGGTGATGTTCGGCAGCGGCGTCAGCAGCCGGATGTACCCCGGCATCGCCTCGCCGGTCGGCTGACCGGTCGCCGCGCTGACCGAGTAGCCGGGCGCCGGCAGCGGTGACGCCGTGGCCACCAGCACGAGCGACAGCACGGTGACGACGACCATCGCGCCGCCAGCGAACCACGTCCAGCGCGGGTTCACGAAGTACGTCTCGACCCCGATCGCGAGCGAGAGGACGATGCCGCCGAACAGGTACAGGAACGGCAGCGGGCCCGCGCCCGCGTAGGTGGGCGAGTTGCGGATCATGAACGTGATGAGCGCCCCGAACAGGAGCAGCACCGCGTACGTGTAGCCGAACCGCGTCCGGCCGAGCAGGAACGCCGTCCCGAGGCCGAGCCAGCCGGCCGTCCAGATGGCGCCCGTCAGGTACCACGCCCGATACAGGGCCTCGTTCCAGCCCTGGGCCGCGGCGACCGCCTCGGCCCCTGCACCGACGGCGTAGCACACCATCCCGAACGTCCACACGAGCTGGAACCCGTGGCGACGGTCGCGCCACTGGTCGAGCAGCATGACGGCGAACAGGGCAGCCAGCGCCGAGGTCAGCGCGGGCAGGAGCACGGTCATGCGCTGGCCCCGGCCGAGGCGTCGATGGCGCCCGCGTCGGACGACGCGTGCGCGGCGACGAACACGAGCAGGAGCCGGTCGAGGAGCCCCGTCGAGGCGTCGTACAGCTGGCCGACGGCAACCGCGTTGACCCCGCTCCGCCGGGCGACGAGGCGCAACTCGGCGAGGAACGGGCGGCGGGCCGCGACGAACAGCGAGACGCCCGCCTCGAGCGGGATCCCATGGCGTCGGACGCGCTCGCCTAGCAGAGCGGCGAGCTCGACGGCCTCGGCCTCCGCGTCGTCCCTGGCCTGGCCCGTGCCGTCGAGGTAGCGGACGAGCGCGTCCGCCAGGCGCCGGCCGGGCTCCCGGAACGCGTCGCGCTCGGCCTCCGGGACGATCGAACGGAGGTCCTGCCCGTCCCCACCGAGCTCGCCGTAGCGTCGGCGGTAGGCGGCGCTCAGGCGGTTGGTGGTATCGCCGACGCCGCCGAGGGCGCCCACGGCACCCGTCCGACGGGACGCCATGAGGCGC
>DATDJA010000495.1:0-2480 GCA_036520795.1 Candidatus Limnocylindrales bacterium | reverse complement strand
CGGTCATCGCGCCGGAGTGTAGCGGAGCGATATCAGCGTCTCGGGTGCCGATCCGGATGGGCAACCGCGACGACCTCGAGACCCCCGATGCCCGCGAAGTCGGACGCGTTGCAGGTGTACAGCGGGAGCCCGTTGGTGACGGCAATCGCCGCGATCATCGCGTCGAACGCCCGGGCCGTCGTCTTGCGTCCCGACGCGCGCAGGTCCGCGGCTACCGGCCCGAACGCTCGTGCAGCGGCGACATCGAAGGGGATCGGCTGGAAATCCGCCTCCGCCTGCTGGACCTGAGCGATCCGCGACGCCCGCTCGGCGACCTTGGTCGCCACGAGCGGGCCCACGGCGAGCTCGGCCAGCGTCACGGCTGAGATGAGGGGCGTGCGCGGGAGGTCCCGCTCGGCGTCGAGCCGCGGCAGCAGCAGCAGCGTGCTGGTATCGAGCAGGCCGGCGTCGTGAGGGCTCACAGCGACGTGTCGAGCAGGTCGTCCACGTCCGCACGGAACTGGACCGGGTCCACCGGCCGAAGGCGGCGCCATCGTGCGACGAGCGCCTCGGCACTGAGCGCCTGGCGCTGGACCGGGATGAGGACTGCGACCGGCCGTCCGTCCCGCGTCACGACCAGCTCCTCGCCGGCGACGACGCGATCGATGACATCGCCCCCGTGGTTGCGCAGGTCCCGGATCGTTACCTCGGCCATCGTGCGATTGTATCACGCGTGAGACACAGCACCAGTAGACGGTGACGGTCGGTACCATCCCGGGGTGCGCTGCCCCGTCACCGGTCCGCGATCGTGAGCCTCCAGCCGCTGCGCGTCGGCGTACTCGGCGCGGGCACTGTCGGCCGCGAGGTCATCCGCGCGTTGCTCGACCGGTCGCCCCGCCTGACCCCCGCCGACGGCTCGCCGCTCGTGCTCGCCGGCGTCGCCGTCCGGGACGTTGAGCGGGCGAAGGACGCCGGCATCCCCGAGGCCCTGCTGACCGACGCGCCGGCCCACCTCGTCGCGAGCCCCGAGGTCGACGTGATCGTCGAGGTCATGGGCGGCGACGAGCCGGCCCGGACGCTGGTGCTGGCGGCGCTCGCCAACGGCCGGGCGGTCGTCACGGCGAACAAGCACCTCCTCGCGCATCACGGCCCGGACCTGGAACGCGCGTCGCGCGCGGCCGACAGTCCGTTGCGCTTCGAGGCGTCCGTCGCCGGGGGCGTCCCCGTCCTCGGCCCGCTCGCGCTCGACCTCGCGGGCAACCGGATCGCGCGCGTGCGCGGCATCGTCAACGGCACCACGAACTTCATCCTCACCGCGATGGCCCGCGAGGGCCGCGACTATGCCGACGTGCTCGCCGAGGCGCAGGCTCGTGGCTATGCCGAGGCCGACCCGACCGCGGACGTCGAGGGTCTGGACGCGGTGAACAAGCTCGTCATCCTCGTCCGCCTCGCGTTCGGTGTCTGGATCGAACCTGCGTCCGTCGGCAACCGGCCGAGCACGACGAGCGGCGCCGCGGGCGCGCCGGGCATCACCGGCGTGACCGCCGACGACATCGCCGCCCTGGCCGGGGAAGGGCGCGCGCTCCGCCTGCTCGCCACGGCGCGCCTGGCCGACGACGGTGCTCTCGAGGCGTCGGTCGTGCCGACGGCGGTCCCGGCCGGGTCGCCGTTCGGGCGCTGCGACGGCGTGCTGAACCGGGTCGAGGTGGACGCGGACCCGGTCGGACGCGTCGCGTTCGAGGGTCCGGGTGCGGGTGGACCGGCGACCGCCTCGGCCGTGTTGGGCGACCTGATCGCGATCGCGCGCGGCCTGGGCTCGACATGGGCGGGCTCCGCACCCGCGATCGATCGATCGGCCATCGCGGTGCGCCCGGTCGCGTCAGAATGCGTCGCGGCGCCGTCCGGCGCCTGCTATCCCAGCGCGGACTGAGGCTCCCGTGATCTCGCCCAACCAGGCAGCCCGCCCCCAGCTCGTCGAGCGCTATCGCGAGTTCCTGCCCGTCGGCGACGCGACGCCCGTCGTCACGCTCGGCGAGGGCGCGACGCCGCTGCTGCGCGCCCGCCACCTCGGCGAGTCCCTCGGCCTGCGCAACCTCCATCTCAAGATCGAGGGCCAGAACCCGACGGGCAGCTTCAAGGACCGGGGCATGGTCGTCGCGGTGGCCAAGGCGCTCGAGGAGGGGGCACGGAGCGTCATCTGCGCCTCGACCGGCAACACATCGGCGTCCGCGGCCGCCTATGCCGCCGCCGCCGGGCTCGAGTGCGTCGTCGTCCTGCCGGCCGGCAAGATCGCCGTCGGCAAGCTGCTCCAGGCCCTCGTGTTCGGCGCCCGCGTGATCTCGGTGCGCGGCAACTTCGACGATGCGCTACGCGTGGTGCGTGCCCTGTCCGAGCAGGACGAGCACCCGATCACGCTCGTCAACTCCGTGAACCCGTTCCGCCTCGAGGGCCAGAAGACGGCCGCGTTCGAGGTGTGCGACGACCTGGGCCGGGCGCCGGAC
>DATDJA010000494.1:0-17625 GCA_036520795.1 Candidatus Limnocylindrales bacterium | reverse complement strand
CGCCTTCGGTCGCAGCCGCGAGCAGTCGGAGCGGATCCGCGAGATCGGGCTGCGGTACGGCGACTCGACGATGACCGTGCTGCGTACGGCGTTCCAGGCGAGCCTTGTGCTCGAGTGGGGCGCCGCGGTCGCGATGGCGTTCGTCGCCGTCGAGCTGAGCCTGCGCCTGATGGCCGGCGAGATCGGGTTCGAGGCGACGCTCGCCGTGCTCATCGTCGCCCCCGAGTTCTTCCAGCCGCTCCGCCGGCTCGCCGCTGCGTATCACGAAGGCGCCGCGGGTCGCGAGGCGGCAACGCGGGTGCTCGAGATCCTCGACAGGCCGGTCCGGCGCACGGCGCCCGCGCCGCCCGGCGACGCCGAGGCCCTGCCCGTCCACATCGGGGACATCGTCTTGGCCGGCGTGGCCGTGTCGTACCCGGGCCGGTCCGCGCCGGCCCTGGCCGGCCTCGACCTCGTGATCCCGGCCGGGCGGCGGACGGTGATCGTCGGGCCGTCCGGTGCCGGCAAGTCCACGGTCGCGCGGCTGCTGCTTCGCTTCCTCGATCCGGACGAGGGAACGATCACGGTCGGTGGGGTGGACCTCGCCACGATCGCCGCCGCGTCATGGCGGGGGCGCATCGCGTTCGTGCCCCAGACGCCGCACCTGTTCCACGGCACCGTCGCCGAGAACGTGCGCCTGGCGCGGCCCGACGCCGCCGACGACGAGGTCTCGGCCGCCCTGACGGCGGCAGGCGCCGACGCGTTCGTCGCCGATCTCCCGGACGGCGTCGACACGCATCTGGGCGAGGACGGCGTCCGGTTGAGCGGCGGCCAGCGCCAGCGAATCGCCATCGCGCGCGCGTTCGTCCGCGACGCGGAGCTCGTCATCCTCGACGAGCCGACCGCACATCTCGACCCGGACGCCGAGGCGTCGGTCGCCGCCGCGATCGACCGGCTCGCCGCCGGTCGGACGACGGTCGTCATCAGCCACCGCGCGGCACTCGCCGAGGGCGCGGACCAGGTCATTGCGCTGGAACACGGGCGGCGAACCCGATGACCATCCTTCGGGTGCTCGGGCTGGCGGCATCCCGCCCCGGCTGGCTCGTTCTGGGCGCGACGGTCGCGGGCCTGGCGGTGATGGCAAACGTGGCCCTCGTGGGGATGTCTGCCTTCCTTGTCAGCCGCGCGTTGACGGTCACCAACGTCGCGGAGCTCGCGCTCGTGATCACGGTCGTCCGCGTGCTGGCGATCGGGCGCGCCGTGGGCCGGTACATCGAGCGCATCGTCATCCACGCCGGCACATTCCGGGTGCTCGCCGACCTGCGGGCATGGTGGTTCCGCTCGATCGAGCCGCTGGCGCCGGCGGCGCTGCGCGACCGGCGCGGCGGTGACCTCCTGGCCCGCATCACGTCAGACGTCACGACGCTCGAGGAGGCGTTCGCGGGCGTCCTCGTGCCGCCGATCGCCGCCGCGGCCGCGATCGCATTCGGGTGTGTGGTGCTGGCCTGGGTGACGCCCGGCGCGGGGTGGATCCTGCTCGCCTTCGCGATTGGCGCGGGCGTGGCCGTCCCAGCCGGTGTTCAGGCGGCGTCGCGTGGACCAGCCCATGCACGGATCGCGTCGCGCGCCGTCACGACCGCCCAGGCGCTCGACGCCGTGCGCGGCGTCGCCGATCTGACAGCGCTCGACCAGGACGGCGCGCATCGCGCCACGCTGCTCCGCTCGTCGTCGGCGATGGACGCTGCGACCGCTCGACTCACGGCGATCCGGGCCGCGGCGACCGGCGCATCGTCCCTCCTCGCGGGCCTGTGCGCCGTAGCCGTGCTCGCGCTCGGCACGGTGCTGGTTCGCGATGGATCCGTGGCGCCCGTGCTGCTTGCCGCGCTGCCGTGGGTGGCGATCGCCACGTTCGAGGCGGTCGGTCCGCTGGCCGCCGCGATCCAGCGCCTGGACGCCACCGAGGCCGCCGGCGAGCGCCTGTTCGAGCTGATCGACGACGGGCCGGCCGTCGCGGACGACCCCGCGTCCCCCGCTCCCCCGCCGACGTCGTCGGGCCTGCTGGTCGCGT
Source organism: Candidatus Limnocylindrales bacterium (assembly GCA_036520795.1). Classification (GTDB taxonomy): domain Bacteria; phylum Chloroflexota; class Limnocylindria; order Limnocylindrales; family CSP1-4; genus CAIXZV01. Next base: position 15,578 of record DATDJA010000494.1, on the reverse strand, counting down.
ACCTCTGCTTTCGCTACGAGCCCGGGCGACGGCTCGTTCTCGACGACCTCTCGCTCTCGATCCCCGAGCGGGGCCGCCTCGCGATCGTCGGACCCAGCGGTGCCGGCAAGTCGACGCTCGTGAGCCTGCTCATGCGGTTCGACCCCTACGACCAGGGCGAGATCCGGATCGGCGGCCGTGAGCTGCGGGAGTTGATGGCCGACGACGTCCGGTCCCGGATCGCGGTCGTCCCGCAGCGAATCGACCTGTTCGACGCGACCATCCGCGACAACCTCGCGCTCGGCAACGCCGACCTCACCGACGAGCAGGCGCGGGCCGCACTCGTCACGGCCCAGCTCGCCGCGTTCGTCGACTCGCTACCGGACGGCGACCAGACAAAGATCGGCGACGACGGACTGCGCCTCAGCGGCGGGGAGCGGCGACGCCTGGCGATCGCGCGCGCGATCGTGCGCGACGCTCCGATCCTCGTCCTCGACGAGCCGACCGCGGACCTCGACGCCGAGACGGAGGCGCGGCTGTGGCAGTCACTGGAGCCGGTGATGGCCGGCCGGACCACGCTCGTCCTGACCCACCGGCCCCCGCCGGGCTGGGACCCGGCCGCCGTGGCGGTGATGCGCGACGGCCGGATCGTGCCCGGTTAAGCGGTCAGCGCGGCGGCCCCGCCGCGACGATGGCGAGGATGTCGGCGGTGGATCCCCGCTGCGGCGTGACGGACTCGAGCCACCACGTCGCGCCGGCGGCCTCGTAGTCAGCCGGTGTGAAGCCGCCGAGGCCCGCCTGGCCGAAGACCGCGACGTCGAATGGGCGGCCGTCAAGCCCCGCCTCGCGCCGCGTCTCGTGCGCGAGCGCGATCCGTTCCGCCAGCGCGTCGGGCGGCATCCCGAGCGACGCTCCGTCGCCGCCGACGCTGATCGCGATCCAGCCGTCCCAGTGCGCCGCCCGCCGGATCCCGCCCGGACGGATGGCGCCCATCCAGATCGGCGGACGGGGCTGCTGTGCCGGCCGTGGCCCGAGCAGGGCGCCGTCGACCGGGAAGTCGGGGCCCTCATTGGACACGGTCTCCCCGCGCAGCAACCCGTCGACGATGCGGACCGCTTCGTCCATCTTGCGCACCCGGACCGCCGCGTCCCAGTCCTCGTGGAACGCCGTGAAGTCCGGCTTGTCGCCGCCGGCACCGACGCCCAGCACAAGTCGTCCGCCGCTCAGGACGTCCAGCGTCGCCGCGGCCTGGGCGACCAGCTGCGGGCGACGGCGCGGCAGGACGATCACCGAGGCGATGAGCGTCAGCCGCTCGGTCGCCGCGGCCACGCCGGCGAGGGCCACGAACGGGTCCGCGGCGACGGTGTCCATCGCCAGCCCCAGCGTGTCCCAGGTGCTGAACCCGTCCCAGCCCGACGCCTCCGCCTGCTCGGCCAGCCGGACGAGCGTCAGCGGGTCGGCGAGGTCGGCGAGCGGCGCGACGTCGAAGGCGAACTTCATGCGGTGACCTTCCCATCCGTGGCGTTGAGGGCTTCCAGAAACGGCGCGAACCGGGCCAGGGACGCGGCCGTCAGCGCGGGCAGCGAGCTCGGGTCGTCGGCCGCGCCGGGATACAGCGTGAGGTGCGCGAGGCCGGCCGACCCGAAGCCGCGGATCGTCGTCGCGACGTCGTCCGGGGTCCCGCCGAGGTAGCCGTCCCTCGCGACCGCGAGCCCGTCGTCGTCGATCGCCAGGCGGCCCCAGCCGGTGACCTGCAGCGTCGAGGGGTCCCGGCCGACGGCCTCGCACGCGGCCGCGGCGGCATCGCGAATCCCGTCCACGTCGGCGGTGGTCGACAGGGGGCGGTTGACGTTGATCGCGTCGCCCCAACGGGCGGCGACGCGCGCCGTGCGCTCGCCAAGGCCGGCGACCCACACCGGGGGGCCGTTGGGGCGCGGGCCGCGGGGAATGATCTCGGCCTCGACGGTCCGGTAGTGCTCGCCAGCGAACGTCACCGAGCGTTCGCGGAGCATGCGGGTCACGATCTCGACGGCCTCCGCGTACTTCGCGACGTGCCGCTCGCCGTCATAGCCGAACGCGGACCAGCTCTCGTCGCGCGCCGGCACCCCGCTGCCCAGGCCGAGCACCAGGCGCCCGCCGCTGACCTCGTCGAGGGTCATCGCCATCTTCGCCAGGAGGGCCGGATTGCGGAACCCCGTGCACGCGATGAACGGGCCGATCTCGATCCGGGTCGTCGCCTCGGCGGCGGCGGTCAGGATCGTCCAGCACTCCCAGAAGCCGAACCGTGGCCGGTCACGCAGCGAGCGCAGCATGTGGTCGGGGACCCACAGCGTGTCGACGCCCAGCGCCTCGACAGCGCGAGCCAGCTGACGCATCTCCGCCCACGAGGCGTACCCGCCGCCGCGCATTGGCCAGGTCGGGAGGTTGAGGCCGATCCCCGGCCGGCGCTCGCTCACGACGGCGCCGCGAGGTCCCGGCGCGGGAACCGCCACAGCGCGTACGCCACGGCGATCCCGAACACGACGAGCAGCACGACGAGGTCCGAGGCCTGCCCTCGACCGGCGAGGATCTCGAACGGCCGCATGTAGTGGAACGGCGAGATCGGCTGCAGACCCTGGGCGTCGGGCCACAGTTGCCCGAGGATCTCGAGCAGGTATCCGACCAGGACGACGGCCAGGCCGATCCCGATCGCCGGACCCGGGCGGTCGAACGACGCCGACGCCGCGAGGGCGATCCCCGCGAAGGCCGCCAGCAGGAGGACCAGGTTGACGTACAGGAACGCCTCGTTCCCGGCACTGAGGTCGCCGGTCAGCCCATACGCAGCGGAGCCGATCAGCGTCCCGGCGACCGTTGCTGCCGTGGTTAGGGCGGCGATCCCGAGGATCGCGAGCAGGAGGGTCAGGAACACGGCGCGCCGGGAAACCGGTCGCGACAGGAGCACCTCGAGGGTGCCGTTCTGGCGCTCGCCCGCGATCGCCAGGGCCGCGAACCCCACCGGATACACAACCTGGAGGGCGATGGCGATCGGGTGGCTGACGCCGAGTGCGATGGCCGCGTCGAGGCCGAACACGCTCGACCCCATCAGGCGCATGAACGCTTCCGGGATGATGCCGGACTCGATCAGCGACTCCATCTGCCGCCCGAACGTCGCGTAGATGACCGGCATCAGCGATGACCACACGACGAGCGCGACGCTGATGATCGCGACTCGAGTGCGCTGGGCACGCCAGGTCTGGCCGAGGAGCGGACGGCTGATCACGAAGCGAGGTCCGGGCTGTCGTCGGCGGCGTAGAACTCGAGGAAGGCGTCCTCGAGCCGCGCCGGCTCGATCAGGAGGTCATTGATCGCGAGGGACGCCACGGCGTTGAGCAGCGGCCTGGGGTCGCCCGCGAGGGAGCAGGTCAGGCCGCCGTCGACGATGACGACCTCGGTGACGTTGGGCACCCCGGTGAGGTCCGGAGGGTCCCCCTCGAACTGGAGCTCGACGCGGCGCTTGCGGCGGGCGAGGAGCGCGCCGACGTCCTCGTTGGCGACCAGCTGACCTGCCCGCACGACCGCCACCCGATCGCAGACGCGCTCGACCTCGGACAGGACGTGGGACGAGAACAGCACCGTCCGGCCCGCCTCGTGCAGGTCGTCGAGGATCCCATAGAAGGCGCGCTGCATCAGCGGATCGAGGCCCTCCGACGGTTCGTCGAGGATCGCGAGCTCCGGGTCGTGCTGGAGGGCCTGAACGATGCCCAGCTTCTGGCGCATGCCGCGCGAGTAGTCGCGGATGGGTCGCCGGAGCGTCCGATCGGCCAGCTCCAGTCGGTCGCACAACGCCGCGCGCCGAACGGACGGGCGACCCGCGAGGTCGGCCAGGTCGTCGAGGTGCCGTTCGCCGGTCAGCCCATCGTGGAAGGCGATGCCGCCGGGCAGATAGCCGATTCGCGAGCGGATGGCCACGGAGTCCCGGGTGCTGTCGAGGCCGAGGACTCGGGCGCTCCCGGCGGTCGGGTGGAGGAACCCGAGCAGCAGGCGGATGAACGTGCTCTTCCCCGCCCCGTTGGGCCCCAGGAAGCCGAAGACCTCGCCCTCGCGGACGTCCAGCGTCACGTCGTCGAGCGCCCTGACCGCGCCGCCGCCGTGCCTGGGCCGCCGGCCACCCCCATAGGTCTTCGACAGCCCGATCGTCGAGATCGCGTTCATCGCGCCGATCCTAACCCGGCCGGCATGGCGCCGATCGTGCCCCGACCCGGTACGATCGCCCCGATGCTCTATCGCGCCGACCCGTGGCTCCACGTCATCGCCGGCTGCATGTCGTCGGGCAAGACCGACGAGCTGCTGCGGCTCCTGCGACGGGCCGAGATCGCGCGCCGGCGGATCCTCCTCGTCCGCCCCGACGTCGACGACCGGACGCCCAGCGAGTACGCGGAGAGCCGGAGCAAGGCGCGGTATCCGTCGGTGCTCGTCCCGCGCAGCAAGCCGGTCGAGATCCTCTCGCTCGCCCGCGAGCGCGACGTCGACCTCGTCGGCATCGAGGAGGCGCAGTTCTTCGACCCGAGCCTCGTGCCCACGGTCGAGACCCTGCGTCAGAGCGGGCGCCACGTCATCGCGAGCGGCCTCAACACCGACTTCGCCGGCCGCCCGTTCGGCGCGATGCCGGAGCTGCTCGCCCTGGCCGACGACATCACGATGCTCAGCGCGATCTGCGTCGTGTGCGGCGAGACCGCCACCCGGACGCAGCGCCTGGTCGGCGGCCGGCCGGCGGCGATCGACGACCCGTTGATCGTGATCGGCGGGTTCGGCGGTCCGGCGATCGAGACCTACGAGGCGCGCTGCCTGCGCCATCACGAGGTCGCCCCGGCGGGGAGCGCGCGGGGCGTGGTCGCGGACGACGGTCCGGCCCGGGTCGCCGACCCGGCGGTTGCGGGCGAGGGCTGACGGCCCCGAAACGCCACTCATCCACAACTTGTCCACGTCGGCCCCGAATCGTGGACAACTCGCGGCACCGGCGGCCGAAGTTCGTGGACAAGCCCGTTGTTGCGCCCGGGACCCGCCGGATATCGTTCGGTCTGCCCGAAGGGGCCGGTGGCACCGACGCCGGACTGGTGAGCAATCATCGGACCGGGTCCCCGGACCGCCGCCACGACGACCGCAAGGCCGACGAGGTGGCTGGAGCACGGGGCCGCTGCGACAAGGCCGAGCTTGCTCGGCAGGGTCGCGGGCGTGACGGTGCGGTACGGTTCCTTCGGGCGCTTTCGTGTGCGCCGAACGTCGGATCCCGCCATGCCCAAGCTCTCCGCCGGTCTCCTCCTCTATCGGCACGCCGGCGACGGCGTCGAGGTCCTCGTCGCCCACCCGGGTGGTCCCATCTGGGCTCGTCGCGACACGGGCGCGTGGTCGCTGCCCAAGGGCGCGCCGCTCGATGGGGAGGGCCTCCTCGAGACCGCCCGGCGCGAGTTCCACGAGGAGACGGGCCACGAGGCGCCGGACGCCCCGACGATCGATCTGGGCGAGGTCCGGATGCGGTCGGGCAAGGTCGTCCACGCCTGGGCGGTCGAGGGCGATCTCGACCCGGCCCGTCTCCAGAGCATGACCGCGGAGATCGAGTGGCCGCCCCGATCCGGACGCCGGCTCCACGTCCCGGAGATCGACCGGATCGACTGGGTCGCGCCGGCCGAGGCTCGGCGCCGCCTCAACCCGGCCCAGGCCACCTTCGTCGACCGCCTCCTCCAGGCCCTCGCGCGCGCGCCCTCGGCGTGACGTATCGTCGGGACCAGCCGGTCGCCGCTGCCGGCCACGGGGACGGAGGCACGGTCACATGCTCGGTGAGTTCAAGGCGTTCCTGACCAAGTCGAACGCCCTCGCGCTGGCGATCGGCGTGATCATCGGCGCCGCGCTCGGCTCGGTCGTCAACTCGCTGGTCAACGACATCATCATGCCGCCGATCGGCTACGCCCTCGGCGGGGTCGACTTCAACCAGCTCGCGTACGTGCTCCAGCCGGCGGTCAACGGCGATCCGGCCACCGAGGTCGCGATCCGCTGGGGCGCCTTCATCCAGACCCTCATCACGTTCGTGATCATCGCGTTCGTGGTGTTCTGGATCGCGAAGCTGCTGGTTCGCGAGCCCGCGCCCGAGGACCCCGAGCCATCCGACGAGGTCAAGCTCCTCACGGAGATCCGGGACGAGCTCCGCAAGACGTAAGGCGAAAGTGCCGCGGCGCCAGGTCTCCGCGTCTCTCGCACAAACAGAGAGCCGCCCCGCCTCGGCAGCGGTGCGGCTCTCGGGTTCCCCCCATCTGGCTCGACTGGTCACCCGTCGAGCCGGGGGTTCCCGGTACTCCCCCCGCGGTTGTACCGGGCCCGCGGATCATACGCGGTCCCTTCGCGCTTGTCACTGGTTTATTGACTTATCGAGGGAAGTTCCCGCCGCCGCCATCGGCGAGCGCGACAGCCACCGAGATCATGCTCAGGGCGAACGCCATGGCCAGCGAGACACCCAACTTCAGTCCACGCATCGTCATCCCACCTCGGGTGGTGCGGATCGGAGGGCCGGCCAGGTGGTCGTGCTTGCCCCCGCCGCTGCCACAATGCTAGGCTCGACTCCGTGCAGCGGTCAAGTATTAGTCAACAAACGCCACCACGCTCCCCGCGCAGACGCTCGGCAGCGACGAGTCCGGAGTGGCGGCGCGCACTCGGCGACGAGCTGCGGCGCCTTCGAACCGGCCGGAAGCTCACCCAGGCCGCGTTCGGCACGCCACTCACGCGCGCGTTCGTCTCGGCCGTCGAGCGGGGCCGCGCCGTCCCCTCGATCCCGGCTCTCGAGGTGATGCTCGGACGCGTCGGCACGCCGATGTCCGAGTTCTTCGCGGCAATCGAGGCCAGACTGGTCGACCGGGACTTGACCGCCGAGTATGATCCGCAGCGTGGAAACCACCGTTACCCGTCGGCGGCGTCGCGTCGTCGTTGATCAGCGCGACCTAGCACGGGCTATCGGGGGCCGCATCCGTGCCGCGCGTCTCACCGCCGGCATGACCCAGCAGGAGCTGGCAGGAGACCGGTACACGAAGGCGTACGTCAGCGCCCTCGAGCTCGGGCACGCCAAACCGTCGATGGCCGCCCTCGACTATCTCGCTCCCCGGCTGGGCACGACGTCGGATCGCCTGATCGCCGACCACGCGTCCCGCTGGAGCCGCGTGGATGCCGACCTCCATCTCGCTGCCGGCCGGCTCCCCGAGGCTGCCGAGGCGTACGAGGACCTGGCTGCGGGCTCGGTCGACCGCGTGTCGCGCGGCGAGCTGCTCCTCGGCGCGGCCGAGGCTCACTGCAAGCTCAACCACGCCCAGCAGGCCGCGCCGCTGCTGGTCGAGGCCATCGCGCTGCTCGCGGATGGCGGCAGGCAGGCCGACCAGAAGCGCGCGCAGTACTGGCTCTCGTATGTGCACATGGCGCTCGACGATCCCGAGGAGGCCCGCCGCCTCCTGCTGGACATGCTCGGCTCCGACGCCGAGGCGACCGAGGACCCCGACTTCGAGGTCCGGGTCCGCATCGCGCTGGCGCAGGTCGAGACCGAGCACGGCGACCCGGCGCGTGCGGCGCTGTATCTCGAGGAGGCGCGCGAGCTCGCCGCCGGCCTGGACCTCCGCAAGCGCGGCATCTACTTCGACGCCCTCTCGAAGGCACGGTTCGCCGCCAACGACACCGAGGGGGCGATCCGGGCCGCGACCGAGGCCCTCGCACTGTTCCGCGCCTCCGAGCAGGAGGTCCAGGAGGCGATGCTCGAGAACGCACTCGCCATGTCGTTCGTCCGCCTCGGCAACCTCGCCAAGGCCGGGGAGCTGGCGGCGCAGGCGGTCGCGATCGCGGAGCGGCTGCACCACTTCCAGACGCTCGGCCACTACCTCGACACCCAGGCGACGATCAGCCTCGCGCGCGGCGACCTCGCGGACGCCCTGCGGCTGACGGATCGCGCGTTGGCGATCGAGGCCGAGTACGGGCCAGCGAACGACCAGGTGGGGGCCCGGATCACCCGCGCCCAGGCCTTGACCGCGGCGGGCCGGACCGTTGAGGCCGAGGCGGCCTGGGCCGACGCCGCGGGCGTCGCCCGCCAGCTGTCGTCGCCCCTGCGCCGACGGCGTATCTTCGCGGCGTGGGCCGAGTCGCTCGCGGCCCAGGGCCGCCATGCCGAGGCCTACGAGGTGATGCGCCAGGCGCTCTGAGCGCGGTCACGGCCGGCTCGACGGCCCCTCGCGACACCCGCGGGCCGTCCGCGCCGGCAGCACGAAGTCGCCACCCACGGCAGACTCTGCGCCGATGAACTATCCGTATCCGGCGCCGGCACCGGCCCCCAAGCCGCGCCCGAAGCGTCGCGGGATCGGCCCCGCGGCGACGATGGGCCTCGTGCTGTTCGCCGCGCTCGCGCTCGCCGGCGTGGCCGGTGCGGGCGCTGCGCTCGCCACGTTCGTCTCGATCAGCAGCGACCTCCCGGAGCCGTCGGTCCTGGAGCGGATCGAGCTGCCCGAGCAATCCGTGGTCCTCGACCGCACCGGCAAGATCGAGCTCGCCCGGTTCGGGGAGTTCAACCGCGAGGTCGTCACGTTCGCGGACATCCCGCCGGTCCTCGTCGACGCGACCACGGCCGTCGAGGACGGGTCGTTCTGGGACAACGCGGGCTTCGACACCATCGGAATCGTGGCCGCGGCCCTCGACTCGCTGCGGGGCCAGCCGCGCGGCGCATCGACCATTACCCAGCAGCTCGTGCGCCAGCGCCTGCTGTCCGAGAACGGCTCGGCCCAGACCGAGCTGTCGGCGACCCGCAAGCTGCGCGAGATCATCCAGTCGATCCGGGTCACCCAGGCCTACCCGGGCGTCGACGGCAAGCAGCGGATCATGGCCGCCTACCTCAACCAGAACTACTACGGCAACGAGTCGTATGGCGTCGCCGCGGCCGCCAAGAGCTACTTCGGCGTGGGGCTCAAGGACCTCACCCTCGCCCAGGCCGCGATCCTGGCCGCGCTTCCCAAGTCGCCGTCGACCTACGACCTCGTCCAGAACGCCGAGATCGTGTGCCTCGACCCGGGCGCGCAGGAGTCGGAGGCGGACGAGTGCAAGGAATCGGAGCTCGTCGTCCCCCCGGACGCCCCCATCGTCCTGCGCCGCAACCTCGTCCTGGACCTCATGGAGAAGGGGCGGACGCCGCTCACGGGCACCACGTTCAGCGCCGACGACTTCGACGCCGCTCGCGCGGAGCCGGTCATCCTGGCCGCGCAGCAGTCGAGCCAATGGAAGGCCCCCCAGTTCGTGTGGCAGGTGCGCAAGGAGCTGACCGAGCGGCTGTGCGGCGACGACACCGAGACGTGCACCGTGATCGAGCGGGGCGGGCTGACCGTCACGACCACGCTCGACATGCGCCTCCAGGGCATCGCCGAGAAGTGGGTCAAGGCGGCGACGGTCGTCCCCAACGCGAAGAACCCGCGGGCGACCGCGAGGGCGCTCGGGCTGCCCTACGAACAGTGGATGCAGAACCTCGTCAGCAAGGACCTCCACAACGGCGCCCTGGTGGCGATGGACTACGAGACCGGTGATCTCGTGGCCTATGTGGGGTCGGCGGACGCCACCGCCCGGCGGGCGACCAAGAAGTTCCAGCCGCGCTTCGACGTGCTCGCCGACGGCTGGCGGCAGCCGGGATCCGCGTTCAAGCCGGTCGTGTACTCCACGGGGATCGCCCAGCGCAGCATCACGGCGGCGACGATGTTCATGGACGTCGTCACCAACTTCGGCGGCGGCTACACGCCGACCGACGCGGACAACCTCGAGCGCGGCCCGGTGCGGGTCCGTGACGCGCTCAGCTTCTCGCTCAACATCCCGGCCGTGAAGGCGATGGCGGTGATCGGCAATCCCAACGTCCAGGCGCAGGCCGAGGCGATGGGGATCCAGTTCCTGGACGGTCAGGTCGATGCGGGGCTGTCGTTCGCGCTGGGCGTCGAGGAGGTCCACCCGATCGACCTGATCCGCGCCTACGGCGTGCTGGGCGACAAGGGCCGCATCGTCGACCAGACGACGCTCCGCACCGTCGTCGACAACAACGGCAAGGCGCTGGTCGAGGAGAGCCAGCGCCCGAAGCCGCAGCAGGTGCTCGACGAGGGCGCCGCCTTCATCACCACCGACATCCTGGCCGCCAACACGAACCCCAACAAGAACCCGTTCTGGGGACAGTTCGCGATCGACGAAGGCGGCCGCCGCCGCCCGGCCACGCTCAAGACCGGCACCAGCAACGAGGCGCGCGACCTCAATGCCTACGGCTACATCGGGTCGCCGCGCAATGCGGCCCGCAAGGACGGCGAGTTCGCGCTCGCCGTTGGCGCCTGGAACGGGAACTCCGACAACACGCTGGTCGCCCGGCCCGGCACCACGCTGTTCTCGATCGAGGTCACGACCTACGTCTGGCAGGGATTCCTGGAGGAGGCGACGAAGGGCTGGACGATCAACGGGTTCGGGGCGCCGAACGGGCTCGAGGTGGTCGTGATCGACCCCTGGACCGGCCTGCTTGCATCGCCGGGCGGCAAGGCGGTCGAGGAGCTGTTCCTCCCCGGCACGGCCCCGACCAGCGTGCTGCCCAAGGAGGCGAGGTGTGGCGAGGCCGTGCTGAGCAACGCGGGCTTCGAGGACGAGCACGCCGCCTGGATGGCCGCCGACCACGGCTGGCTGATCCGCGCTCGCAAGGGCCCGGGCAGGCGCGGCGGTCCCGAGGACACCGCGACCGCCTACTTCTACAACCCGCTGTGGAACCCGTATGGCCGTTCGTGGGGGGCGATCACCGGCGGCCCCGGCTGCGATGAGCCGAGCGAGAGCCCGTCCGCGTCCGTGGACCCGTGCGCCTCACCAGGCGGAATCCTCGATCCATCGGCATCGCCGGGGGTCATCTGCCCATCGGCCGAGCCGCCGACCGAGCCGCCCACGGAGACTCCGACCGAGCCGCCGACCGAGCCGCCCACGCCCGAGCCGACGCCGCCGCCAACCCCGGAGCCCACGCCGCCACCGACGCCGGAACCGCCATCCGAGGCCCCGCCGTCCTGACGCAGCGGGCGGTCTCAGCACCTTCTCAGGATTTCGGCCTATGATCCGCCCGGCCACGACCGGTTCGAGGGACCGGGCTCGCGAGCCATCGTCGGACCTGTCACCGTCCTGAACGCGGAGATTCTCGTGTCGGATCGCGTTTCGGGCCGCCCCAGCCGGCTCCAGCCGGCGGCGAGGGCCGCCCTCCTCCTGGGTCTTCTCGGCATCGTCGCCGGGCCGCTGGCATCACTCGCCACCGCGGCCGGTGGACTCACCGTCACGACGCCCTTCCCCGCGGTCGTGGCCGAGCCGGGCTCAACCGCCTCGTTCGCGCTCACCGTCGACGTCCCGAGCGCGATGCGCGTCGACCTCAAGACCACAGGCGTGCCCACCGGCTGGACCGCACGCTTCCGAGGCGGCGGCCTGACCGTCGACGGCGTCTACGTCGATCCGAAGGCGTCGCCGAGCCTGACGCTCGACGTCGAGATCCCCGACAGCGCCACCGCGTCGTCCAACACGATCGTGGTGACCGCGACCGGCGGCGGCCTGTCCGACGCGCTGCCGCTGTCGATCCGCATCGCCGACGCGGCCGCCGGCAACGTGACGCTCACGACGGACTCGCCCGGGCAGAGAGGGCCGGCCAGCACGACCTTCAGCTACACGATCACCATCCACAACGACACCGCCACCGAGATCGCGTTCACGATGGACGCCGTCGGGCCTCCCGGGTGGACCGTCGCGGCCAAGCCCTCGAGCGCGGCCCAGGCGACCAGCGTCACCGTCACCCCGAGCGGGACCGGGACGATGAGCGTCACGGCGACGCCGCCCAGCGATGTGACCGCCGGCGACTATCCGCTCCAGGCGAGCGTCACCGGCGGCGGCAAGACCGCCTCGATCGACCTCGCGGTGAGCATCACGGGAACCTACGCGCTGGTGCTCACGACGCCCGACCAGGTCCTGTCGACCACGGCCAACGCCGGATCCGTGAAAGACCTCCAGCTCACCGTGACCAACAACGGCTCCGCGCCGGTCGCGAACGTCGCGATGTCGGCGAGCGCGCCGACCAACTGGAAGGTCGAGTTCACGCCGCCGACGGTGCCGTCCATCGAGGCCGGCGCGACCCAGACCGTGACCGCGCACATCACGCCCAGCGGCGACGCGATCGCTGGCGACTACGAGATGACGATCACCTCCAGGGCCACGGAGGCCAGCGACGACGTCTCGATCCGCGTGCGCGTGGAGACGCCGCAGTTCTGGTGGATCGTTGGAGTCGTCCTGATCGTGGCCGTGTTCGCCGGCCTGTACTGGGTCTTCCGGACGTACGGGCGGCGGTAGCCGAGATGACCGACGAGCGGACGCCCCCGTCCGACGAGGGCCAGGGCGTGCCCAGGCGCCGGGCGCGGCCCCGGAACACGGTGGGCACCGGAGCGCCGTCGGGGCCGGCGTCGGGCGCCGTCACAACGACCGAGCGACCCGACGTTCGGGCGGACGACGAGCCGCGCCCGCGCCGGCGTCGCACGGTCGCCGACATCCTGGCCGAGGTCCCCGAGGACGCGGTCATCGTGGCGCGGCGGCTGACCAAGGAGTACGGCGACTTCACCGCGGTCGACTCGCTCGACCTCACGATCCGGGCCGGTGAGGTCTTCGGGCTGCTCGGACCCAACGGTGCCGGCAAGACGACGACCGTCCTGATGCTGCTGGGGCTCACCGAACCGACCCGGGGCATCGTCCGGGTCATCGGCCTCGACCCGACCCGCGAGCCGCTCGCGGTCAAGCGCAAGGTCGGCTACCTGCCCGACAACGTCGGCTTCTACGGCGGCATGACCGGCCGCGAGAACCTGCGCTACACGGCCAAGCTGAACGGGCTGCCCCGCTCGGTCGCCGAGGCGCGGATCGACGCGCTGCTGCACGAGGTTCGCCTCGATGACGCGGCCGACAAGAAGGCCGAGACCTACTCGCGCGGCATGCGCCAGCGGCTCGGCATCGCCGACGCCCTGGTCAAGGAGCCGACCGTCCTCATCCTGGACGAGCCGACCATCGCGATCGATCCTGCCGGCGTCGAGGAGCTGCTCGCGCTGCTGCGGCGGCTCGTCACCGAACGCAACCTGACGGTCCTGCTCTCGTCCCACATCCTGGGCCAGGTCCAGTCACTGTGCGACCAGGTCGGGTTCTTCGCCGCCGGACGGCTCGTCGCCGCCGGGCCGCTCGAGGAGCTCGCCCGGGGCACGGACCAGATCGTGGAGCTCGAGGTCGCCATCGACGGTGACCCCGCGCTCATCGACCCCGTCGCGGCGGCCGTGCCGGGCGTCCGCTCCGTGACCACCGACCCACGCAACGAGCGGCTGCGCGTCGTGACGGCGACGAGCGACGTCGCGGGCCCGCTCGCCGCCGCGATCGCGGGCGCCGGCCTGTCCATCGTCCACCTGCGGCGACGCGGGTCCGACCTGCTCGAGCTGTACCGCCGCTACGTCCCGGAGGCTGCCGATGGCCGCCGCTGACAGCCGCCGCTCGGATGCCGTTCGCTCGGCCCGGCGTTCGGAGCGCGCCCCGTCGGGTGGCTGGCGCACGATCGCCGGCAAGGAGTTCGCCGACCATCTGGGCAGCATCCGGTTCTTCGTGCTGCTCGTTGTCATCGCGATCGCCGCGATCGTGCCGATGTACTTCGTGTCCACGGACATCAGCAGCGCGGCGCCGCAGCTGGCCGGCTCGCCGGCCGTGTTCCTCGCCCTGTTCGTGGTCGGGTCGGAGAGCGTCGGCGGCGTGACGACCGTCGCCTTCGCCGCCCTGCTCGTGCCGCTCGTGGGCATCGCCTTCGGGTTCGACGGCATCAACAGCGAGCGCAGCCAGGGGACGCTGTCCAGGCTGCTCGCCCAGCCGATCCATCGCGACGACGTCGTCAACGGCAAGTTCGCGGCCGGGATCGCGGTGATCACGGTGATGCTCGCGGCGCTCGTCGTGCTGGTCACGGCCCTGGGGATCGTGCGGCTCGGAATCATCCCGTCCGTCGAGGAGCTCGCCCGGGTCGTCGTGTGGCTGCTCTCGACCGTGCTCTACGCGTCATTCTGGCTTGCGTTCGCGCTGCTGCTGTCGGTGGTCATCCGCGGCGCGGCGTCCGCCGCGCTGGTCGGATTCGGCAGCTGGCTCGCCCTGATCCTGTTCGGCCAATTCCTGCTCCCGATCGTCGCCAACGTCCTGTTCCCGCCGAGCACGACGACGTTCCAGGGCTACGCGTACGACTCCACGCAGAGCGCGGCCGTCTTCCTGCGCATCTCGCCGGCTGTCCTGTACCAGGACATCGTGCGGGCGGTGATGAACCCCACGACGACGTCGATCCTCGGGTTCGCGAACATCGGCCAGGCGATCTCGGACGCCGAGCGCTCGCAGGCGACCCTGCTCACGCTCGACCAGAGCATCCTGCTCGTGTGGCCGCAGATCGTGATCCTGATCGCGCTCACGACCGCGATGTTCGCGCTCGCGTACGTGCTGTTCCTGCGCCAGGAGGTCCGCGCGTAGGCGCTGACCCGTCGTCACGGGAGCGTCACCCACGAGCCTGATACTCCTCGCATGAGCCAGCCCACCCCCCTGCCCGCAACCGCGCCCGGGGCGCCCCGCGGCCTGGCCGCGCTCGCCGGGTCGGTCGCCGCGCTCGTCGCGCTGGCCGTGGGCGAGCTGGTCGCGGGCCTCATCGCGGGCGTCCCCTCCCCGATCGCCGCGGTGGGCGCGGCGATCATCGACTTCGCGCCGCCGGGCTCGAAGGACCTGATGGTCTCCCTGTTCGGGACCAACGACAAGGTGGCCCTGACGGTGTTCGTCGTCGCGGTCGTGCTCCTCGTGGGCGCCGGCGTCGGCCTCCTCGCCCGCCGGCACCACGGCATCGCGATCGTCGTGATCCTCGCGATCGTCGGCGTTGGCCTGCTGGCCTCGCTCCGCCTGGCCGGCAGCTCGACGACCCTGGTCCTGGTGTCCGCCGCTGCCCAGGCCGGGCTGGCGATCCTCGTGCTCGACGCCCTGATGGGCTCCGCCCGGTCCGCGGGCGCCGCCGGCACCTCCCCGGCGCGCCGCTCGTTCCTGCTGCGGGCCGGCGTCCTGGGCACGCTCGCGATCGTCGGTGGCGGCCTCGGCCGGCGGATGCTCGAGGGTCGCGCGCAGCAGGCCACGGCGGCCGCGATCGAGATCCCGGGGGCGACCGATCCCGTCGCCGCGCCCGGGCCTGAGGCCTCGTTCGCCATCGACGGCCTGACGCCGCTGATCGTCCCCAACGCCGACTTCTACCGGATCGACACGGCGCTGATCACCCCGGCGGTCGACCTCGACAGCTGGACGCTGCGGGTGTTCGGGATGGTGGACCGCGAGGTCACCCTGACCTTCGATGAGCTCGTGGAGCTGCCGCTCATCGAGCGCTACGTCACCATCGCCTGCGTCAGCAACGAGGTCGGCGGCGATCTCGTGGGCAACGCGAAGTGGACGGGGGTCCGGCTGTCGGACGTGCTCGACATGGCCGGGGTCCAGCCCGGCGCGACCCAGATCGTGCCCCGCTCGGTCGACGGCTGGACGGCGGG
>DATDJA010000493.1:0-2155 GCA_036520795.1 Candidatus Limnocylindrales bacterium | reverse complement strand
TCGGAGCTGGCCGGGACCATGTCCGAGATCGTCGCCTACGGGACGGCCGTGGTCGTCATGCCCGACGCCGGCGCGGCCCAGGCGCAGGAGTAGCGCGCGATGGGCGTATCGATCACCCGGGGACTGATCGGTGGCATCGGCGTCGTGCTGGTCGTGGTCGGCTTCGTCGTCGCGGCCGCGGCCCCGGGCGGTGGCGTGGTCTCGTTCCTGTTCCTGATCGTGCCGGGAGTGATCCTGATCATCGCGGCACTCATCGAGCGGCTGCGCTACCGGTCGCTCGCGGCCGAGGGTCTGGGCGACACGCACGGCCCGGGCGGTGGCGAACCCGACGTCCCGGAACCCCGCTTCCGCCCGACCGACGAGCGCTTCGTCGACCCGACCACGGGCGTGCAGATGCGGGTGTTCGTGGACCCCCGGACCGGAGAGCGGCGGTACCTCGCGGAGGGCTGACCGCAGGCCCGCAACTCATGGGGTACGGACGCACCGATAGGACCTCCTCCCCATCGGCCGGGCTCGGGCGGCGTGGTATTCTCGGCGGCCCCGACCGGGATCGGGCCGTCGGTGCGTTCGCGCCCCGCGCCCGGGCTCGGATCGCACCGTGTGAGGACCATGACCGCCGTTCGCCCAGCACCCGGACCGCGTACCGCAACCCGCGGACGCCGACGGGCCGCGCGGGACCAGCGGCTCCCCATCCTGAACCGCGAGCTCTCGTGGCTCGAGTTCAACGCGCGCGTGCTCCACGAGGCCGGGGATGAGCGCAACCGGCTGCTCGATCGTGTCCGGTCGCTGTTCTTCTTCGTCAACAATCTCGACGAGTTCTTCCAGGTCCGGGTGTCCGGCCTGCGCCGTCAGGAGCTGAGCGGCTCGCAGGCGATCTCCGCTGACGGCCGCACCGCCGACGAACAGCTGGACGCCATCCGGGCGCGGGTCCTCGAGCTCATGGCCGAACAGGCGCGGATCTTCGCGGCCCTGCGCCTCCACCTCGAGGCTGAGGGAATCGAGATCCTCGATTACGACGACGTCCCAGAGCATCACGAGGCCCTGCGCCATCGCTTCCACGACGAGATCTTTCCGGTCCTGACGCCGCTGGCCGTCGACCCCGGTCACCCGTTCCCGTACATCAGCACGCTCACGCTCTCGATCGCCGTGGGGCTCCGCGACCCGGAGACCGGCGAGGAGCGCTTCGCCCGGGTCAAGATCCCGCCGCTGCTGCCCCGCCTCGTCGAGCTGGAGCCCGGACGGTTCGTGCTGCTCGACCAGGTCATCGAGGCGAACCTCGACGAGCTGTTCCGGGGCATGGAGATCCTCGAGACCCACCTGTTCCGCGTGACGCGCGACGCGGACATCGCGATCGAGGAGGACGAGGCCGACGATCTCCTGCTCGCGATCGAAGAGGAGATCCGGCGCCGGCGCTTCGGCGAGGCCGTGCGGCTCGAGGTCGAACGCTCGATGCCGGAGCTCACCCGCCGGATCCTCAGCAAGGGAATCGGCGTCCGGGACGACGACGTCTACGAGGTCGCCGGCATGCTCGACCTCACCGCGCTGTGGCAGCTGGTCGACCTCGATCGCCCGGACCTCAAGTCCCCGCCCTACGTCCCCGTCGTGCCGGCGCGGCTGATGCCCCACGACGAGGACGAGCAGGTCGACGTGTTCGCCCAGATCCGGGCCGGCGACATGCTCGTGCATCACCCGTATGAGTCGTTCTCGGCGTCCGTGGAGCGGTTCATCGCGCAGGCCGCCGACGACCCGGAAGTCCTCACGATCAAGCAGACGCTCTACCGCACATCGGGCGACTCGCCGATCGTGCAGAACCTGATCCGCGCGGCGGAGCGCGGCAAGCAGGTGGTGGTGCTGGTCGAGATCAAGGCGCGCTTCGATGAGGAGGCCAACATCGTGTGGGCCCGACGCCTCGAGCAGGCGGGTGCCCACGTCGTGTACGGACTGGTAGGCCTGAAGACGCACTCCAAGGTCGCGCTCGTCGTGCGTCGCGAGGGCGGCGGGCTGCGGCGCTACGTGCACATCGGGACCGGCAACTACAACTCGAAGACCGCCCGCTCGTACGTCGACCTCGGGATCCTGTCCTGCCGCGAGGAGCTGGGCGCCGACGTCACCGACCTGTTCAACTCGCTCACCGGCCTGTCGCGCCAGCGGGTCT
>DATDJA010000492.1:0-5970 GCA_036520795.1 Candidatus Limnocylindrales bacterium | reverse complement strand
GAGACCATCGAGCCGGTCGCCGTCCGGGCGTGTGGACGTCGCCCACCCGGATAGGCAGCAACGCATGCCGCCCGCGCATCGGCGATCGTTTCCAGGACACTTCTACGCGACTTCACCTCGAAGAGCCCTTCTGTGTAGCGTTAAAGCTACATAACTCACCTTATCGGAAGTGCCACAGGCCAGCGCAGCGGGTGCTCAGGAGCCGGGTCGGCTCAGGTCGGCGCGATGAGCTGGAGGCGCGGAAAGTACGTCCTGTAGCGGGAGGCGTCGCGGGTTAGCAGCCGATAGCCGGCGACGGCGGCGTGCGCGCCGATGTAGAAGTCCGGCAGCAGGCTCGATCGGACCCCACCATGTTCTCGATACGCCCGGAACGCGCGCCCGGCCAGGAACGACGCCGCCCACGGGATGGCTTCCCGCCGCAGCTGGTGGACCGTTAGCGCGGCATCGAGCGCTTCGACCGACGCGTAGCCCAGCGAGATCTCGCCGTACACGATCGGGTTGATGACCAGCAACGCATTGTCGGACGCCCGGCGGAGTGCGTCGGCAGACCATGTCTCCCAGGTTGGATCCTGCCCCAGGACATCGATGAGGACGTTGCTGTCGACGAGGACGCCGGTCAATCCTCGCCCCGCGTGAGCGCCATCAGCTCGTCCGTCGTCATTCCGAACTGCCCGGGATGACGCCGCAGGTGCTCGACCAGCAGCTGGCCGCGGCTCGGAGCCTTGGCGCTGTCGGACTTCACGAGGAACACCAGCTCCCCGTCGATCACGAACTCGACCTCGGTGTTCGGCAGCAGGCCCGCGTGCTCGCGGATCGCCTGCGGGATCGTGACCTGGCCCTTCGAGGTGATTCGCACGGCGAGCTCCGTTCTTACTGCGCAAAGTAATACCGGAGACGTGGTGCGTCAAGACCCGAAGCAGCGGTCTCAGCAGGTCGGGTCGGGTTCCCAGTCCAGGTCCGACTCCTCGAGCGGTCGCGGTTGCGCCTTGCCCCAGCCGCGCGGCGGCGTTTTCGCGTTGTAGGTGTGGACCTCCTCGGTGAAGTGCATGTGGGCCACACCGGTCGTGGCATCGATCGTGAGCGTGACCGAGCCCGCCGCGTTGCCCTCCACGGTCACGGTCACGGGTGCCCCGCCCGGGTTCCCGCGCGAGGTCTGCTGGTAGGTGTAGGTCCCGCCGCTGCCGCCCGGGTCGATCGTGATCACCCACTGCTGCGTGCCGCGCATGCCCATCATGTCGTAGGTCCCATCGACGACCCAGTCGCCCGCCACGTCGCCGCAGTGCTGGCCGGTGACCCGACCGCCGTTGGACGCGCCGTCGACCTTCCAACCCGGCTCCTCGTGCCACTCGATCGCCAGGACCACCGGGACCTGGCGCTCCCCCGTCAGGAGGCCATAGGCGCCGACGGGCCGCTCGTAGTGGCTCATGAACAGGTCCCGGACGGGCACCGACGCGGTCAGCTGGGCCGTGTCCGTCTCGACAGGCCCGGACGGCGTGGCGACCGACTCCTTGCGCGGCGTGTACGTCAGCGACGCCTTGCCGCTGAAGTCCGTCGGGATGGGGACGTCGAGCGGTGGGTTCAGGGTGCCGTGCGCGTTGAGGACGCCTGCGTCGGACGACGACCAGGTCACCGGGACGCCGTCCAGGCGCCCGTTGGTTGGCAGCAGAAGCGGGCGGAACGAAAAGGCGCCGACCGGCGACTGGTACCACGGGGTGTGGAAGGCGGCGAGGGTCACGGGCGTGCCCGGGCCGCCGTGCCCCTCGTGGACGCTGGCGGCGTACGTGCTGGGCTGGAACGGGATGAGCCAGGCGGCGAGCTGGACGTGGGCCAGGAGGAGCGCGTAGTCGCGGGCGTCGACACCCGGCTCGGGCGACAGGATGAACGGGACGCCCGCGAGCGGTGCGCCGGGTGCGACGAGCGGCGCGGCCCAAACATCGGCCGACGCGACCCTCGAGCGGAGCGCGGTGACGGACGGGATCCCCACGAACCCGTGCAGATACAGGAACCACAGCTGGGCGCGCGTCAGCGGTGTGTCGGCGGCGAGGTCCGCGCCGATGACGGCGGCTGGGAGCCCGGCCGGGTGGGCGTCGAGTGACGCGCGAATCGCCGCGAGCAGCTGGTCGGTGGTCAGGTCCGGCAAGAGCTCCGCTAGCCCAGCCCGGAGCGTCTCAACCGTGGCCGGCGTGCCCCCCGCGGCGATCGCCGCGCCGTCTGCCTCCGCCATCTCGATCAGCCCGAGGACCTCGGCGTCGTAGACGAACGGGTCGTGCTCAGAGCGCTCCAACCCCGGCCGGAGCGCAGTTCCGTCCTGGCGGTAGACGCCGATCCCCGCCGCGGCAAGCATCGATGCCACGCCTTCCGCGGCCCGCGCCGGATCCCGCAGGGCCTCCCCGATCGCCGCCGGATCGGTGAGCGTCGGCTCCGGGACGTCGACTTGTGGAACCGGCGAGACGATCGAGACGCTCGCGCCGGGCCCGCCGTCGGTGGTCGCTGCCGCCGACGCTGCCGGCACGGCACTCGAGGGCACGGCCGTGGTCGTCGTCGGCGCGGACGACCCGCAGCCCGTGGCCACGACGATGGCGATCAAAAGGGCGGCGAACCGCCGCCATCGCCGGTACCCGGTCGCACCCACGCGACCCCTCCTCGCGTCCGTCTGGGCGGGTGTCGGATGACCCGCCTCGGAGACCGGATCATGCGCCTGCAGGCGGGCCCGGCTCATCGTCCAGTTGCGCCACCTCGGAAGGACGCGACCCTGGCCACCGGCTCCGGCCCACTTCGGCATCCAGCGGTATGATCTGGCGCGCTGCGGCTTGGAGGGCGTTCTCGAGCAGCCCAGCGAATGGGAGCCCGCACCCCGCGTGACCGAATCCACGGCCGCCTCGCCGTCACGACGCGCCCGCGCGTTTACGCTGTATCCCTTCCTGTTCGCCGCGTATCCGGTGCTGTTCCTGTGGTCTCAGAACCTGGGCGAGACGAGTGCCGGCGACGTGCTGCCGCTGCTGGGCATCGTGCTGGCCGTGACCGCCGTGGCGATGGTTGTGCTCACCCTGATCTTCCGCGACGCGAGGCGGGCCGCGCTCGTGGTGGCGCCGATCGCCGTCGCGATCCTGATGTACGGCCACCTCGCGATCATCGTGCGGCCGTTCCACGTGGGGCCGCTGCTCCAGCAGGCCGCCTGGGTCCTGCTTGTCGGGCTCGGCATTCTCGGTGCGCTGCGGCTGCGCGAGCGACCGCTGCAACGCGCGAGCGGGATCCTCAATGGAATCAGCGCGATCCTCGTGATCGTGGCGCTGGTGGGGATCGTCCCCTACCAGGTCACGGCCGCCACCACGGCGCAGGTGGCCCCACCCCAGGCCGTGGCCGGATCCGGCGCATCGCAGCGTCCGTTGCGCGACGTCTACTATCTGATCCTCGACCGCTACGGATCGGACGAGGCCCTGTCGCTCCGGTACGGGATCGAGAACGACCTCACGCCGTGGCTCGCCGATCACGGGTTCCGGGTGCTGAACGACAGCAACGCGAACTACGTCAGGACGACGCTGTCGATCGCGTCGACGCTCAACATGACCCATCTCACCGACCTCGCCGCCCGCGTGGGCGCGGACAGCCGAGGGTACGGGCCGCTGTACGACATGCTCCAGGACTCGCGCATCGTCGAACAGTTCAAGGCGCTCGGCTACAAGTACACGCACATCGGGAGCTACTTCAGCCCGACGCGTAGCGACACCGGCGCGGACCGCGACCTGTACATCGGTGGGCCGTCCGACTTCGGCGCCACGCTCTACGACACGAGCGCGCTGCCCCGGGTGTTCCGTGCCCTCCACATCGCGGGCTTGTCCCGCGCGGAGCGCCTGTACGAGAACAAGGTGTTCGGTTTCAAGGCGCTCGACTCGGTGCGGGACGATCCGGGCCCGAAGTTCGTCTTCGCGCACATCCTGCTCCCCCACCCCCCGTATCTGATCACGCGCGACGGGCAGTTCCGGGACGCGGCCGCCGCCGCACAGCTCAGCGACGAGGAGCAGTTCGGCGACCAGCTCGCGTGGACGAACGACCAACTGCGCGCCTGGATCGAATCGCTCCAGGCCCTCCCCGAGGACCGACGCCCGATCATCATCCTGCAGGCCGACGAGGGCCCCTATCCCCGCGCATACGGGGCCGACACGACGACGTACGACTGGGCGGACGCGTCGCCACGCGACCTGCTGATCAAGTTCGGCATCCTGAACGCCTGGTACCTGCCCGACGGCACCGACCCCGGCCTGTACGACTCGATGACCAGCGTCAACACGTTCCCGACGTTGTTCTCGGGCTACTACGGGCTGGACGTCCCGAAGCTCGAGGACCGCGTCTACACCTCGAAGAGACCGGGCCAGCCATACGACCTCACCGACATCACGGACCGCCTCGAGTCCGCCCAGCCCTGACGGCGGCCGGCGTGTGCCCGCGCGATCAGCGCCGGAGCAGGAACAGCGTCCGGCCGCTGTCCTCGATGGGCGACTCGGCGACGATCTCGAACCGCGTCCGAACGGCGTCCCTGAACCCGTCGAGGGTGTAGTCCGGGAACACGTCGCGGCGCGCGGCAAGGAGCCGGCGCACCATCCGGTCCTCCTTGGGCACGAACTCCACGACGGCCCCCGGCGCGAGGTCGGCGAGCAGCGCCGCGAACATCGGCAGCGGCACGTTGCGCGAGATCGCAAGGTGGTGGACGAGGGCGAGCGCGAGCGTCCCGTCGGCGTCCGCCCGCTCGAGCAGCGACCGGCGCTCGCGGCCCGCCCAGCCGATGCCCGGGCTCGGGTTGGCGAGGTCGAGGACCAGCGGCAGGATGTCCGACCGGGCCTCGCCGGTGAGCGCGCGGTAGTTGCGCTCCGCAGCGGCCGGATCGATGTCGAACGCCAGCACGCGCTTGCCGGCATCGGCGGCGATCCGGCTGTAGCGCCCGGTGTTGGCGCCCAGGTCCCACACGACCGGGCCGTCGATCCGCCCGACGTAGTCGGCGACCAGCCGCTCCTTCGCCGCGGTGGCGGTGTCGCTGTAGCTCGTGTTGCCGGCGTAGTCGGCCCACTCGGTGCCCTTGGGTTCCCAGCGCAGCCCCGCGACGGTCTTGCGCAGGCTGCCGATCAAGGCGCGCAGCCGGACCGGGTCGATCTTCGTGCGCTTCGCAGCGGCGCCGTCGTCCTCGTTGCCCGCGTAGCGGCCCTGAGCGGCCGCGTGGAGGTACAGGTGTGTGAGGAGCCCGAAGTTGAGGCGTGACCGCGCGGGCAGGAGTCGGGCGGCGAGGTCGAGCGGGACGCCCTCCGGGTCGGCCCGCAACAACCTCGAGAGCCGGATGTCGCGGCGTGCCATGAGCGCGAGCGGCGCGAGGAACTGCTCGCAGAACTGGCGGTACGCGACCCACGGCTGGCCGGGCTCGAGGGGCTCCAGCGAGAGGAGGTCGATGAGCACCGGACGGCCGGCACGGAACTGGATGTTGTAGGCGGACGCGTCGCGCAGCGTCCAGCCCGCGTCCAGCGCCTCGAGCTGGATGTCGAGGGTGAGCAGCGCGGCGTCGCGGAGCTGGCCGAACGTCCACTCGTAGGGGTAGCTGATGAACTCGACCGCCTCGGGCGCGATGACCGCGCGCGCCTCGGAGGTGGCGGCCCGGTCGAGGCCTACGGGCGTCCAGGAGATGAGCGAGCCCTGCTCGACGAGCCGGGTAGCGAGCGGGCTGGCGACGAACGCCTCCCAATCGGCGATCAGCGACTCGCCGACCTGGCGCAGGAGCACCCCGTCGCGGCGATAGACGAACCCCCCGGGGTCGCGGTAGGAGCCCGGATCGCGATCGATGCGCGGTGTCGCGGAGTCCTCGATCTCGCGCTCAGCCGTGGGCGGTGCTGTCATCGACCCCGTCGGCCGGCTCGTGGTCTCGCCGGATCAGGCGGGCCAGCTGGGCGATTCGCGCCCGAAAGATCACCGGGATCGCGATGATCGACG
>DATDJA010000491.1:0-2714 GCA_036520795.1 Candidatus Limnocylindrales bacterium | reverse complement strand
CCGTCGAGCGGGAACAGCCCGCGAAGCGCTTCCCGGTGCTCGCCGATGACTCGCCGGTTGTGCTCACTGCGCGTCGCCACGAGGATGATCACCGTCGCTCGCGGGTCATCCCGTTGCTTGAGCTCGACGGTGCGCTCGAAGGCCTGCACGTCATGGATGTGAGTCTCGGCCTCGCTGAAGAACGGTCGCCCACTGCCTTCGATCATCGCGTCCCACGCGCGTCGGTCTCCTTCGATTGGCAGAGGCACCTCGCGACGCAGGGTGAGTGGAGCGCCGAGCCGGAGCTCGAAGCGTTTGAGGAGGGCGAGGTGAGCTGCGTCGCGAACCGGCGTGCCGACTGGATACAGCCGGATCCTCGCCTGGAGGCCCAGTGCCCGCGCCGCCCGACAGATCTGGTCCAGATCCGGCGCGCTCGTCTCGGCTCGTTCCAGTCTGCCGAGCTGGGACCTCGAGATGCCCGCCGCGCGCGCGGCCGTCGACTGGCTGATCCCGGCGGCGACCCGGCCTTGGCGCAACTCATCCGCAACACGGCTGGCAAGTCGGCGCGCATCCATGGCTCCGAGCTGAGCGCGGCGCTGGACTGTGGGCATTCGGGCAGCATGACTGTTGAGACTTCGCGCAGCCTTATTCCGTGGGCCAGGCGCGCATCTTCGGCCAGCCAACCCAAGTCCGCGTGGCGGCCCACTGATCGCGCCGCGCGTCCACTGGCTCGGCCAGCGGTCCAAGCGTGGCGCCGACCGCCCACTCGTGCGATGGCCCGCTCCCCCAGTGAGCAGACAGTCGCACGGCGCCATGGGTGGTTCCCCTAGCGGCCCGTCCTGGGGGCAGGCCCGAGGGGCGCAGGGTTTTGTCGGGCCTTACCGTGGACGTCATCTGAGCCCGACGCCCCCTGCTAGGCTCTCCCCGATGAAAGGGCTAGTGCTTGCCGGCGGGACGGCGACCCGGTTGTTCCCGCTCACGATCGTGACCAACAAGCACCTGCTGCCGATCTACGACCGGCCGATGATCTACTACCCGCTCGACACGCTGGCCGGCATGGGGATCCGCGAGGTCATGGTCATCGTCGGCGGCAAGAGCGTCGGCGACATCGTCGAGCTGCTGGGCGACGGGCGGCACTTCGGGCTCGACCTGACCTACCGCTACCAGCGCGGCGCCCTGGGGATCGCCCACGCCATCGGCCTCGCCCGTGACTTCATCGGCGGCGACAGCTTCTGCGTCGTGCTGGGCGACAACGTCCTGCGGGGCGATCCCCTGGCGGAGACGGCCCGCACCTTCGACGACGGCCCGTGGGGCGCCGGCACCCTCCTGTACCGCGTCGCCGACCCGCAGCGTTTCGGCGTCGCGGAGCTCGACGCCGCGGGGAACGTCATCGGGTTCGAGGAGAAGCCGGCCCGGCCGAAGTCGGACCTGATCCCGATCGGCGTCTACTTCCTCCGTCCGGACGCGTTCGACGTGATCGAGACGCTCGCGCCGTCCGGCCGCGGCGAGTTCGAGATCACCGACGTCCTCAACCACTACATCCCGCAAGGTGGCCTGTTCACGCGGGTCTACGAAGGGCACTGGGCCGATGCCGGGACCGCCCCGTCCCTGCTGCGGGCCGCCGAGCTCGCGGAGTCCGACCACGACGCCGGCAAGCTGGAGCCCCCGCCGGCCCACCCCGACGACCCCCGATGACGACCGAGCCCGGTCCGGGCGCCCACCTCCTGATCACCGGCGGCGCGGGATTCATCGGCAGCGAGCTCGTGCGCAGGATCCTCGGTCGCCGCGACGGCACCCGCGTGACCGTCCTCGACAAGCTCACCTACGCCGGCAACCGGGCGAACCTGGCGGCGGTCGAGGCGGACCCGGAGCAGGCGGCGAGGTTCACCTTCGTCCAGGGCGATATCGCGGACCCCGACGTCGTCGGGCCGCTCGTCGAGGGCGCCGGGGCCGTCGTCAACGTCGCCGCCGAGACCCACGTCGATCGCTCGATTCTCGACCCGGAGGCCTTCCTGCGGACCGGCGTCATCGGCGTTCACGTGCTGCTGGAGGCCGTGCGCGCTGAGACGGACCGGGCGCAGGCCGGCGGCCGGGCGCAAGCCCCGAGGCTCCTCCAGGTCAGCACGGACGAGGTCTACGGCGAGGTCGCGGACGGACGGAGCGTCGAGACGGACGCCCTCGAGCCGCGAAGCCCATACGCCGCCGCCAAGGCGGCGGGCGAGCTGCTGGTCCGCGCGTATCAGGTGACGTTCGGGATCGACGCCGTCATCACCCGCGGCTCGAACACGTACGGCCCGCATCAGCACCCCGAGAAGCTCATCCCGCTGTTCGTCACCAACGCCCTGGCCGGCGAGCCACTGCCGATGTATGGCGACGGGATGCAGGTCCGCGACTGGCTCCACGTCTCGGATCACGCCGCGGGGATCGAGTTCGTGCTCCGCCACGGCAAGGCCGGCGAAGCCTACAACCTCGCCGGCGAGAACGAGCGGCCGAACCGCGAGGTCATCGGCCAGCTGCTGGCGGCGACGGGCCGCGACTGGTCGCTGGTCAGGTCCGTCCCCGATCGTCCCGGGCACGACCGGCGATACGCGATGGACGGGTCGAAGGCGGCGGCGCTGGGCTGGCGGGCATTGGTGGCGTTCGAGGACGGCCTGCCGGAGACGGTCGCTTGGTACCGCGAGCACGGCGATTGGGTCGCGGCAGCTCGATCGGGCGACTGGGACGCCTACTACCAG
>DATDJA010000490.1:0-7824 GCA_036520795.1 Candidatus Limnocylindrales bacterium | reverse complement strand
CCTCGGGACCCGGCTGCCGGCGATCGCCGCCGGTGCGGTCACCGTGGTGCTGTTCGGCGTGGGCTGGTTCGTCGGGGTCCTGGGCAGCGTCGCGATCCTGTTCGAGGCGGCTCCGCTCGCCCGTGCGGCCGACGTGATGCGCGTGATCATGCCGACCGACGGCCTGTGGCGAGGCGTCGTCTACGGCCTCGAGCCGCCACTCGTGCTGCTCATCGCCGCCGGCCGCGACCCCGAGGGAATGGCCGCCAACCCGTTCTTCGCGAGCGCGCCGCCGCCCATCGCGTTCGTCGCCTGGAGCGTTGTCTGGGTGGTGCTGGTGCTGGCGGCCGGGATCGCCCTGTTCCGGCGGCGCGAGCTGTAGGCCGCCCCGGCCGCTACTTGATCGGCCGCGTGTCGAACAGCGTGCTGCGAAGGGCGGCGCTGCCCGCGGGCCGGCCCGCGTTGAACACACTGACGAACACGTTCGCCGACACCGTCTTGGACACGGTCCGCGATCCCTTGGTGCCGATCAGCGTGACGCGATACAGGCGGCCCGACACGCCGCGCCGGCTGAGGTTGAGCTTCCGCAGGTCGCCGACGTTCGTCCGGGCGTCCTTGCCGAAGATCGTGGACAGCCTGGCGCGGGTCAGCGTCGCGGTCTTCCAGCTCGCGTAGGGCGACGCCGCGTCGAATGGCGTCCCGTCATCGGCGACGTCCTTGAACCCGCGCAGGTACTTGACGGGCGAGGCGGTGACCGCGCCCGAGGCCCCGACGAAGGCGTACTCGTTGTTCTCCGTCGCCCCGCCGCCGGTCGAGTGGTAGAAGGCGTTGATCGCGCGATCGTGCTTGCCCTTGACGAGGATGGCCCCCGGGTCGCCGTCGATGATCGCGTTGGTCCGGTCCGTCTCCACGTCGACGCCCAGGTAGACCTGCGTCCGGGTGTCATCGAACAGGTCGAACGCGCCGGTGTCCGGGTGGAGCCGGCGCACCGCAAAGCTGCGGGAGGCGATCGCCTGTGCGCGGAGCGCGGCCCCGGGCCAGCCCGACGGCATCTCTGCCGGCAGCACGCCCCGCAGGTAATCGTCGAGGCCGACGCGATTGATCACCCGCGCGACGGCCCCTTCGAGGACGATCTTGAGGGCGCCGCGGTACGTGTCGTGCCCCGGTCCCTTGGCGTCGAGCTGGAGCCGGGTGGCGGGATCCGCGGGACGCGCGACGACCTTGGCGGGCGATGCCGCCGCGACGAGCGTCGTGCCCTCGACGTCCACGACCTCGAGCCGCGGGCCTGGCGGCGGCTCGTCCTCGGGCGTCATCTCCGGCACCCAGACGCGCAGCTCGGCGTCGGCCGGGAACGTGCCCTCGACATCGTCGATCGTCCACGGGCCGTCACGGCCGTGGATCACCAGGGGATCGTCGGTCGTCGCGGGCACGCCGTCGAGCAGCAGGACGCGCACGATCTGGTCCGGGTCCGTGGTGGCTCGCCTGGCCGTGCGGTAGTACGCGGCGAGGATCCGGGTCGCCGTCTCGCCGGCCTTCGCCCGGCCCCGCGCGCCGTACTGGCTCATGCCGACGCCGTGACCGGCGCCCTTGCCGTAGAACGTGACGCTCGTGCCGAGGGTCGTGACCTTGCTCGTTCCCGAGGCGGCGTCGGCGACCGGGACCGCGACCACGAGGCCGAGCACGACCGCGGCCACGGCGACGAGCCGGCTGGCCGATCGCCGCACGGACCGCGTGCGCCAGATTCGCTCGATGACCATCCTCCCCAGTCTGGTGGTTCCCGCACGCACCGGCCATGGGTCGCACGGACCACCCGGGCGGGGTACCGCCACCAGCATGGCACCCGTCGGGTAGCCTCGTCCCGTGATTCGGGTCTACCTGGGACATGGCGCGTCGGGGAACGCGGCGTCGATGGCGCCGTGGGTCGACGGCCTGCGCGCCCGCGGAATCGAGGCGCACGCGCTCGAGCTGCCCAAGCGCAAGGCCGAGGACACGGTCGCGGCGTTCGAGGCGCAGGTACCGGACGAGCCCGGAGCGGTGATCGGCGGCCACTCGTTCGGCGGCCGGGTCGCCTCGCTGGCAGTGGCCGGCGTTCGCGTCCCCGGCGCCGCCGTGCGCGTCAACCCGTACGTCGGCCTGGTCTGCCTTTCGTATCCGCTCCACCGGCCCGGCGGACCCGAGACGGCGGACGCGCGGATGGCCCACTGGCCCGCGATCGAGGTCCCGGCGCTCCTGTTCTCGGGGACCTCGGACCCGTTCGCCCGGATCGACCTCCTCGAGGCCGCGATGCCCAGGCTGCCCGACGGCCGGCTGGTCACGTACCCGAAGCTCGGGCACGGCCTGCTGCCGGTGCGCGAGGACGTCCTGGAGCGGATGGCGACGTTCCTCGCCGAGGTCGACGCCAGGAGCGGAACGCCGGGCTAGCCGAACAGCCCGCGCCGCTTGGTGGGAGCGTTGGACTGCTCCGCGCGCTGGCGGATGGTGGCCAGGATGGCGTCGATCTCATCGCGATAGCGCGCCCCGTCGCGGGTCGTCGCCAGCCACTGGAGATAGCCAGGGTCGACGCGCGCGACCTCGCCCAGCGACCAGCCGACGTGGCGCCCGAAGGTCAGGACGCTGCCGCGCGGGTTGCCCGGTGGCGGTCCGGCCGCCCCGACGCCGGCCGGCCCGCGATGCCACGTCCCGCTCTCCACCTTGGCCTTCGCGGCGGCTGCCACGTCGACCGCGTGCTGCCGGTCCCACGCCTTCCGCCGGATCGGATCGCGCAGCGTGCTCCAGGCCGCGTTGATCTCGGCCATGCGGCGCTCGGCATCCGCGTCCTGGGACACGTCGGGATGATGCTGGCGGGCGAGCGCCCGGTACGCGGTCGCGATGTCGTGCGGGCTCGCGTCGGAGCGGACGCCGAGCACCAGGTAGGGATTCGATTCGCCGGCCACGGCGCGATGATAAGTGCGCGGTGAGCCGCTGCCGATAGGATCTTCGGTATGGACAACGACGCATCGGCGGGCGACGGCCGGACGCGGTGCAGCTGGGGCGGAGGTCCGGAGCCGGACTACCGCGCCTATCACGATCGGGAGTGGGGCGTCCCGATACGCGACGAGCGCCACCTGTTCGAGCTGCTGGTGCTCGAGGGTGCCCAGGCCGGCCTCTCGTGGTGGACGATCCTGCGCAAGCGCGACGGGTACCGGCGAGCCTTCGCGAACTTTGACGTCGACGCGGTCGCCGCGTTCGGCGAGGCGGACGTCGAGCGCCTGATGGCCGACCCGGGAATCGTGCGCAACCGGGGCAAGGTCGCGTCGGCGATCGGGAACGCGCGGGCGACGCTCGAGCTGCAGGCCGTCGGCTCGAGCCTCATCGACCACCTGTGGTCGTTCGTCGGCGGCCGTCCGGTGGTCAACGCATGGACGACCCTGGGCGGGATCCCGGCGGAGACCGACGAGTCGCGCGCGATGAGCCGCGACCTCAAGGCGCGCGGCTTCAAGTTCGTCGGGCCGACCATCTGCTACGCGCTGATGCAGTCGGCCGGCCTCGTCAACGACCACGTCGTGACCTGCTTCCGGTACGAGGAGGTCCAGGCGGCCACGCGGGCCTGAGCCGGCGGGTCGGGCAGCAGGTCAGCGCGAGGCGCGCCAGGCGTCGCGCAGCTTCATCCGTCCGCCGGTCTGGAGGACGGCACCCGAGTACACGCGGCCGCCGACCACGAACAGCGCCCAGATCGCGACCAGCATCAACGCGATCGACAGCCCGATCTGCCACGGCTCGATGGCGTCGAGTGCGGCGCGCAGCGGCACGACCATCGGGGCTGAGGGCGGCAGGAACGTGAGGACGTTTGCGACGATCCCGTCGGGCTCCTGGGTGACGACGAGGATCGCGAGCAGGTACGAGAGGGTCGCCAACATCGTGACCGGCAGGGTCGCGTTGGACGCCTCCTCGATCCGCGATGCGAGCGAGCCGAGGAAGCCCATCGCGGTCGAGTAGAACGCGAAGCCGAGGACGAACCACAGCAGCAGCTGCACCACGGCCGACGTCGTTGTCGCCGGCAGGGACAGCCGGCCGCTGAGCTGGGTGGCGATCATCCCGGCGATGACGAGCACGATGAGCTGGACGAGGGCGAGGAGCCCGATGCCCAGGACCTTGCCGATCAGCAGGTCGCGCGGCCGCACGGTCGTGAGGACCACCTCGACGACCCGGCTCTGCTTCTCCTCGACGACCCCTGTCAGCACCCAGGTGCCGTAGGAGAAGATGCCGATGAACATCAGGATGATGCCGGCGTTGGCGAAGATCACCGCGGTGGTCTGCTCTTCCGTCGGCGGCTCGAGGGCCGAGATCGTCGGCGGGCTGAGGAGGGCGGCATCCGAGCCCGCGCGCAGCCCGATGACGGCCGCGGCCGTGATCGCGCGCAACTGGTCGTCGGCCTGCTCGAGGACGATCAGCTGGCCTGGGCCGGACAGGTCGGACGGGACGTCGAGGGCGGCGTCGATCGTCTTGGCTCGCAGCGCCTCCTCGGCGGCGGCGCGGTCCGGCACGGCGCTGATGTCGAGGCTGAGGTCGTACTGGTCGGCGACGGCCACGATCTGACCCTGGAGGCCGGCCGGCGGCGAGCCCACCAGCGCGAGATTCGGCTCCTCTTCGTTCCCCAGGAGGATCGAGGGCAGTACGAAGCCCGCGGCCAGGAGGAACACCGTGAACACGAGCGAGAGGACGTAGCCTCGGCTCCGGCCGCGCTCGAGGATCTCGCGCATCGCCACCAGGCGGACGGCGCGAAGGCGGCTCATTGTCGCGCGTCCTCGGCGGTCGGCTGGGGCGCCGTCACCGCATCCATGAACAGCTCGGACAGGCGCGGGGGCTCGAAGGAGAACCGGCGCACCTCGCCGGCCGCCCCGGCCGCGGCGAGGATCGAGCCCAGGTCCGCCTGCTCGTCGACCAGCAGCTTCACCCAATCGCCGTCGCGCTCCACCACCTTGTAGTCGTTCGTGCCGTCGAGCCAGGCCCCGCCATTGCCCGCGACCTCGACCTCCAGGTGCCGCCGCCCGGACGCCGCCTTGAGCGCATTGATCTCGCCGTCCGCGACCACCTTGCCGCGGCTGACGATGACCACGTCCTCGCACACCTCCTCGACGAGGTCGAGCTGGTGCGAGCTGAACACGACGCCGACGCCCGCCGCGGTGCGCTCGCGGAGGATCTCGGTCATCGTCTGGACGCCCAGCGGGTCGAGGCCCGAGAAGGGCTCGTCCAGGACCAGCAGCTCCGGGTCATGGACGAGCGCCGTGGCGAGCTGGATCCGCTGCTGGTTGCCGTGCGAGAGGTCCTCGAGCTTGGACTTCGCCCGGTCGGCCAGGCCGAAGCGCTCGAGCCAGGTCGCCGTCCGCGCGTTCGCCTCGCGGCCGGACAGGCCGTGATGCTGGGCGAAGTAGGCGAGCTGCTCGCCGACGCGCATCCGCGGGTACAGGCCGCGCTGCTCGGGCATGTAGCCGAAGCGCAGCCGCGTGGCCGCGTCGACCGGCTTGCCATCCCAGTGGACGTCCCCCGACTCCGGCACGGCGAGGCCGAAGATGCAGCGCATCGTCGTGGTCTTGCCCGCGCCGTTGGGCCCGAGGAACCCGAGCAGCCGGCCACGGTGCGCCGTCAGCGACGCGCCGTCGAGCGCCGTCACCGGTCCGTAGTGCTTGGTCAGTCCGCGGATCTCGAGCATCGTCTCCACCTTATCGCGAGGGGCGGATCCGACGCGCCGGGCGAACGGACGCCCCGGTCCGCCGAAGCGGGCCGGGGCGGGAGCGCGAGGGACGACTACGGCAGGCGCGTGAGCCAGTACTCCGTGGTCGGCGACGGGGGCGTCGAGAACCGGGCGTTCACGACCCACAGGCGGCCGGCCCGGAGCGCGAGCGTTGTCGGGACGTCGAGGTCGGGCGAGGTCAGCGTCTTGACCACGCGGGCCGACTTCAGCCAGTGGCCGAGCCGGAGAACGGCGACCTCGTTGAGCTGGTTGCGGACGACGAACAGCCAGGGCCCGATGACCTCCATGCCGTCGCCGAAGGTGACCGGCCCGCCGTCGACCTCGATCTCGGCCGTCACGCCGGTCCAGGGGTTCACCCGGAACAGCTGCCCGGTGTTCGACTGGACGACGATGAGCCAGCCGCGAGACTCCACGATGCCGTTGGCGTTGAAGCCGTCCTGGTACGCGATGTCTCCGGTCAGGGGCAGGGTGAAGGCCTTCGACGGATCCGGCACGCCGCCGTGGCGCCGGAGCGGGATCACGATCAGCTGCTGGACGTTCGAGTCCGTGACATAGACGGCGTGCCGCGTGACGACCACGTCGTTGAGGAAGCCCGACGTGAAGTGGTAGGTCTGGAGCAGGGCGCCGGTCCGCGCGTCGTAGGCCCGGACCTCGCTGGTCGCGCCGCCGGCCGCCCACAGGCGATGCGCGCGGCGTTCATAGTCGATGCCCACCGTGACGCGGCCGGGTGCGCCGGCGGCAAGCGGACTGACGTCGCCGGTGCGCAGATTCACCCGCGCGATCGCCCCATCGGCGAGCGAGCCGACGTAGGCGGTCGTGCCCTTGCCGGCGGTGATGCCCTCCGGCGCCCAGCCGTCGGGCAGGTCGATCCGGGGCGGGAACTGGTCGCGGGGCGGGCCGTGGTGCGCCGCGGCCGGCGCGGCCAGCAGGAGCAGCGCGAGCAGCGCCGCGATCGGGGCGATGAGTCGTCGGGTCATGGGATCCTCCAGGCGGGGACGCGCGCGGGCGCCTGCTAGGTGTGTCCCAAGGATCGGGCCGTCTCGCATGCCATCAGCTCGCCAGGGGCCGCCGAACGGTTGCAATGTCCTGACGAATGCATGGCAGCCCGTGCCAAGAGGTGCGGGGCGGGCAGACGGAAGCCCCGGTCCGCCGAAGCGGACCGGGGCTGGAGCGCGAGGGACGCGGGAGAGGCGACGCTCGGGGCGATCGGCCGTCAGCCGGCGACGATCGTCCCCGTCATGTCCGGGTGCACGTCGCACCGGAAGAAGTAGCTGCCGGGCGCGAGGGCCGGGACCTGGTAGACCCGGGTCTCGTTGCCGAAGATGTCGCCCTTGAACAGGGCCTGGCTGGCCGACGAGTCCGTGTAGATCGCGACGTTGTGGGGCGCGCTCTCCTGGTTGGAGAACGAGAGCCCGAAGGGCGTGCCGGCCGGGACCTTGACCTCGGTCGTGACGAACTTCAGGTCCTTGGCGACGACCGCCGGGGCGTTCGGGTCGACCGAGGCGGCCGGGGCCGCCGGCTGACCGGCGTTGGTGGTGCCGCACGCGGCCGCGGCGAGCGCGACGGCCGCGAGCGCGACGGTGGTGAGGAGGCGCTTCATCGGACGGGTTCCTCGTGACTGCGTGCGAAGGGTGGTCGCGGCCGGGTTCAGGCGGGCGAGGCGCTGCGGATGGAGCTGACCTTGGACAGGCCGAGCGCGATCTCGCGGCGGACGACAGTGACGGGGTTGCCGTCGGCGCGGAGGAAGTCGATGGCGAGCAGGAAGATCAGCGCGACTTCGATGGCCTTGGCGATGTAGGCGGTCGAGTAGTAGGGACCCTGGATCGCCCACATGACGATCGCGGTCGCGGCGTAGCCCATCAGGCCGAGGCGGATGAACCAGCGGAACCGGACTGCCAGCGCGAGCGGGACGATCATGGCGACCGCGGCGACGACGTAGCCGGTGGCGTTGAGGGTGAACAGCAGCCCGCCGAGGGTGCTGTGGATGTAGGCCGTGCCCAGGGTCAGGGCGACGATGCCGAAGCGGAGTGCGACGCCGGCGACGGTAAGGTCGCTCTTGGTCGAGTCGTTCACGGTGGTGGGCCTCCGGGTGGACTGACGGGGGTTTGACGTTT
>DATDJA010000489.1:0-8690 GCA_036520795.1 Candidatus Limnocylindrales bacterium | reverse complement strand
GCCGCATGGCGCTGGACCTCGCGCTGCCGACCGAGGTCGTCGCGCTCGACACGATCCGTGAGCCAGACGGGCTCGCACTCTCGTCGCGAAACGCCCGGCTGTCACCCGCGGGGCGGGCGGCCGCGCCGGTGATCCGGCGGGCGCTGCTCGCAGGCGCGGCTTGTGTCCGGGACGGCGAGCGCGACGCCGATGTCGTCCGGGCCGAGGTCTCGCGCGTCCTCGCGACGGAGCGGCTCGCCGAGGTGGACTACGTCTCGGTCGCGGACCCGGACACGCTCAAGGAGCTGGCGACGATCGGCGGAACCGGGGCACTGCTGTCGATGGCAGTCCGGATCGAGGGCGTGCGCCTGATCGACAATGAGCGGGTCTGACCAGCTCCGCCCTCTGACAAATCCTCGATCTGTGACTGCACGTCGGGGTCCGCGCCTCGCCCGAGGCCGAAAGTTGACGTTTACGGCTAACTCGAGGCGTCCGAACCCGGCTTGCGCCTGATCTGGGCGCTCATCGCCTGGCCAATAGTCAGCGGCTGCGATTCTGTCAGGAGCCGGCGGGGCGAGCTCCGGGGATGGCGTCCCAGGCGATGACCGCGGCCCGCAGCCGCTCCGCGGCGGCGTGATCACCCGGCGCGAGGCGATCGAGGCCGAGCAGCGCGGCGCCCAACACGGGCGGCGCGTGGAGGACCGTGACGTCGGCGGCCGGCGCGATCTCGCGGACGAGCGTGGCGACGCGCGGCACGAGCAGGTCCGCGGCGCCACGGGCCAGGCCGCCGGCCAGCGTGACCGGCACCGCCTCGCCTTCCATGCCAAGCCGCCGGATCGCGGCCGTTGCGAACGACGCCAGCTCGTCGGCGACGTCGTCGACAAGCTCCGCCGCAACGGCGTCGCCGTCACGGGCCGCCTGCGCTACGACCGGCGCCAGCTCCCCCACCCGGTCCTGGTCGATCCGCCCGACGTACATCGCCTCGGTCACGGCGGCTGGCTCGTCGAGCCCGAAGAACGCCGGCACCAGCGTGGACAGGGACGTCGCCGGCCCTCGTCCGTCGACCGCCCGGACGGCCGCCCCGAGGCCCCACATGCCCAGCCCGGACCCGCCGCCCCGGTCGCCGGCGATCTCGCCCAGCCCGGCGAACCGCGCGATCCGCCCGTCCGGTGCCCGGCCGATCGCGTTGACCCCCGAGCCGCAGATCACGGCCACGCCCCAGCCATCGGGCGTCCCGGCCCGCAGCGCCGCGATCGTGTCGTTGAACAGCAGCGTCTCGCGGGCGAACGCGCGCGCCGCATAAGCGGGCTGGAGCCGGGCCTCGTCGGCAGCAAGGTCGAGCCCGGCTAGACAACACACGGCGAGATCGGCCGGCGGGCCTGCCGCGGCCGCGACGAGCGCCGCGAGCCGGTCGAGCCCGGCCTCGAGCCCGACGGCCTGATGCGACGTCGTGGGTCCGCGCGCCGCTGCCAGCACCGCCCCATCGGCCGAGCACAGCACGACGTCGGTCTTGGAGTTGCCGCCGTCGACGGCGAGGATGACCCCGGTCACGCGGTGAACCGCTCGAGCGCGTCGATCCGAACGAACGTCGCCCCGGCCGCGCGGAGGCCGTCGACGATCGCGGGCAGCGCGTCGAGCGTGCCCGGCGGCCAGGCGTGGACCAGCACGACGGCGCCGTCCCCCACCGCGGGGGTGCACGCGAGCGCGTCGGCGGCCAACGCCGGGCCTGTCCGGGATGGCTCCCAGTCCTCCAGCACGACGTCGGCACCCACGTCGCGGTAGCCGAGCGCCGCCAGCGTCGCCAGGACGCGGGGGTCGTCGTCGCCCGCCGAGAACGGGCACCTGAACCAGGGCTGCGGGTCCGCGCCGGTGACATCGCGGATCACGGCCTCGGCATCGCGGATGTCGGTCACCAGCCCGTCGTCGGTAAGCAGCGGCAGGCGGGCGTGGTAGAAGCTGTGGTTCCCCACCAGGTGGCCGTCCTCGGCGACGCGCCGCGCCAGCGTGGGTTCGGCCTCCACCCAGCGGCCCTGCAGGAACCAGGTCGACGGGACGGCGCGCTCTGCCAGCACGTCCAGCAGACCGACCGTGATTCCCGGCTGGTGCGGCCGGTCGGGGTGCTCGGCGTCGAACGTGAGCGCGACCCGGAACGGGGACGCCGAGATCACTTGTCCACCCCGGTGACCACGACGCCGCGCACGAAGATCCGCTGGAAGATCAGGAACAGGATCACAGGGATGAGCATGGTCATCAGCGTGCCCGCCTGCACGTAGGCCGGGTTCCGGTAGTGGATCCCGTTAAAGCGCTGCAGGCCCACGGCCAGCGGCTGGAGCTCGGGCTTCGTCGAGAGATAGATGAGCGGGCCGAAGAAATCGTTCCAGGCGTAGACGAGGTGGAAGATCGCCACCGCGACGATGGCCGGCCAGGCCTGGGGCAGGATCACCGAGATCAGCGTCCGGAACGGACCCGCGCCGTCGATCGACGCCGCCTCGTCCATCTCCCGCGGGATCGTGAGGAAGTACTGGCGGATCAGGAACACGTCGAACGCGTTCGCGAAGAAGGCCGGCACGAGCAGCGGCAGCCACGTCCCCACCCAGCCCAGCTGCACGAACATCGTGTAGGTCGGGACCACGGTGACCGCGGACGGCAGGAAGATCGTCGCGATCAGGATCGTGAACAGCAGTGACCGGCCGGGGAACCGGAACCGGGCGAAGCCGTAGGCGACCAGCGTGCACGAGATGACGGTCCCGATCATCCCGATGACCGCGAGCGCGACCGTATTGAACAGGAGCCGGGGGAAGTCGATCAGGTTCCACACGTCGACGTAGTTCTGGAACGCCGGCGCCAGGAGCCAGGCGCGGTCCAGCGTCCGCCACGAGCCCTGCCAGGTGATCGTGCCGGCTGCCGGGTTGGCGGGGTCGACGAAGTCGCTCTGCTGGCGGCCGGGCTTGACCATCGCCAGCTGGCGGGTGGTGCCGTCGGGGAGCGGAACGGTGTAGACGTCGCGATCCTTGCCCTCGAAGCTGAACGTCTGCGGCAAGGAGGGCAGGAACGGCGCGTTGGTCTCGGACAGCTGGTCCGGCGTCTTGAGCGAGACCAGCGTCGCGCGCAGCATCGGCGCCAGGAACGCGGCGAGGACGGCAACCAGCGCGAACGTCAGCGCGAACGACTTGACGGCGTCACGCGGCCGATGGGGCCGGCGTGGCCGTACCGACCGCGACAGCCGGGCGAGCACGCCTCCGGAGGCAGCCGGGTCGAGCTGGCCGGCCTCGGCGGCCACCTAGCGCTCCCCCGCGTAGTACACCCATCGCCGCGATGTTCGGAAGATGATCAGCGACACCACCAGGGTCACCAGGAACAGCAGCCACGCGAGCGTCGCCCCGTAGGCCATGTTCTGGTAGGTGAAGAAGTTCTTGTACAGGTAGAGGTTGAAGAAGAACGTCGAGCCGCCGGGCTCCCCCGTGCCGTTGTTGATGACCAGCGGGACGAGGAAGTACTGGAGCACCTCGACGATCGCGAGCACCAGCGTGTAGAAGATGACCGGCGACATCATCGGCAGCGTGATGTGACGCAGCGCGCCCCAGAAGCCCGCACCGTCGATGCGCGCGGCGTCGTACAGCTCGGTCGGGATCCCGCGCAGGCCGGCGAGGTTGACGATGATCCCGGCGCCGATGCCCCAGATGCCGATCATGACCAGGGCCGGGTAGACCCAGCCGGTGTCGTTGAGCCAGTTGGGCGGGTTCTCGACGCCCAGGAACCGGAGCACCTCGTTCACCCAGCCCGTCTCGGAGTTGAGCATCCCGCCCCAGATGAGCACGCCCGACACGAACGGGACGACGTAGGGCAGGAAGAACAGCACCCGGAACGCGCTGGCGCCCTTGACGTAGCGGGCGTTGAGGCCGATGGCCAGCAGGAACGGCAGGATGAGGACGACGGGCAGCTGGATGAGGGCGAACCGGATCGTGACCCCGAGGGCCGCCCAGACCTGCGCGTCGCCCAGCATCGTCTGCCAGTTGCGCAGGCCGACGAACTGGAGCGGCTCCTCCTGCGCGAGGTTGATGTTCGTGAACGTGAACGCCAGCGACGCGATCATCGGCCCCAGCACGAACCACAGGAAGCCGATGATCCAGGGCGAGATGAACAGGTAGCCCCACAGCGCCTCGCGACGCGTGAGCGGTGAGAGGCTCCGGAGCCTCGGCAGCCCGCGAAGCCGGGGCCGGGTGGTGCGGCCGACGGCCGTCACGGGGCGCGCAGGGGCACGATCATCTGGACCTCACTGGCGGCACCGGCGGGGCCGGTGCCGCCGAATCGCAGGTTACGGCTTGTCCCAGATCGCCTGGATCTCGGAGCGCAGCGCCTCGAACTCCTGGTCCATGTTCAGGCCCTTTTCGGTCTGCCACCTGGTCGTGTACTTGCCGCCCGAGCCCACGAGGCCGAGGGTCTCGTTGTACTTGGGCATGAACGCCTCGAAGTTGGGGTTGTCCGCGAACGGGATGCTGTCGATCGCGACCTGCCAGTCCGGCTTCTGGGTGAAGGTCTCGTCCTGGCTCTCGAAGAACGCGGCCTGCTCGTCGGTCCGGGCGGGCATGCCGCCGTAGGTCGACAGGAGGTCGGGGGCCGCCTCGCCGAGGAGGTAGGTCAGGACCTCGAACGCCTCGTCGGGATGCTTGGTGTCCTTGAGGATGCGGAAGGTGTCGGCGTTGAACGCGGAGGTCGTCTTGCCGTTGTACGCGGGCAGCGCGGCCATGTCCCAGTCGCCCTCGAGCCCTTCGAGGCCGTATGTCGACCACAGGAAGTTCTGGCTCATCGCGACCTTGCCGGTGAAGAACGGATAGTCCTCGGGGTTGATGTCGGGGCTCTGGAAGATCGGCCCGGTCATGCTCACGTGGTCGGTCCAGATGTTGTCGTACCAGTGCTTCCAGGCGGCCTTCCAGGGATCCGGGATCTGGGCGGTCTTGCCATCCGCCCCGGCCAGCGAGCCGGCGCCGAAGTAGGCGCCCATGCCCCGCAGGTCGTCGCGCTGGGGCTCGAAGCCCCACTGGACGATCTTGGTCGGGTCGAAGCCGTCCTGAGTCGCGTCCTTGCCGGTCGAATCGACGGTCAGGATCTTGGCGACCTGCGTGATGGTGTCGTAGTTCCAGTCGACGACCGAGCCGTCGGGCATCGTGTACTTCTCGCCGTACTTGTGGGGCGGGTACGCGAGGCCGGCCTCGTCGAACAGGCTCTTGGCATAGAACAGGACGGACGGGTAGATCGCGAACGGGATGCCGACCTGGCCCTCGTCGAGCTTGTAGATGTTGACCGCATCCGGCGGGAAGCCCGACAGGTCGTAGTTGCTCTTCGTGATGAGCGGCGCGAGGTCCAGCCACTGGCCGTGGAAGGCGTTGGCGCCGCCGATGCCGACGGGGCCGACGATGTCCGGACCGTTGCCCGAGGCGATCTCGGTCGCGAGCGCGTCGTTGGCGCCGGCGTACGGGACGGCCTCGAACGTCACGTGGATGTTCGGGTGGCTGGCGTTGAACGCCTCGACCACCTGCTTCTCGACCGCGACCTGCTCCGGGGCGTCGCCACCGCCGAGGCAGCAGTACCAGCGGATCTCGGTCTGGCCGGGTGCCGGCGTCGAACCGCCGATCGCGATCGGGGTGTTCGCCGGGGCCGATGCGCCGTCGGACGGCGGGGCCGGCTGGGACGCGGCATCGGATGCCGCTACGGTCGGCGCGGACGATGGCGCGGGCGTCGGGGCCCCGCTGCTGCAGGCGCCGACGACCAGCGCCAGCACGGCGACGGCGGTCGTGGCTCGGATCACTCGCATCTGCTCCTCCTCCGGAACACGGGACCGCCGCCGGTCGCGGCAGCTGCTCCCTACGTGGCTCGGCGAACCGAGGTGCTGGCGACGCCCAGGGCGCCGGCGGCACCCGCGTCGATGTCGTCGGATCTGGGGTTGGAGCGGACGACGACCCGCTCCACGTAGTAGCGCGTCCGGTCGCCCCGGACGTACGAACGCGCGAACTCGACCGGCCTGCCCGACCGGTCGTACGCGAGCCCCTCGATGCGCAGCGCCGGCCGGTGCGGCTCGACGCCCAGGAGGTGGGCCTCCCGCTGGTGCAGGGCGATCGGCTCGAGCGACTCCCGCGCGCGGACCACCCGCGTGTCGTAGCGCTCGCCCAGGAGCTCGTACAGGGAGCCGCGCTCGAGGTCGCTGGCCAGCAGGCCAGGGAACCTCGCCTCGGGCAGGAAGACCTGCTCGAGGAGCAGCGGCTCGCCGTCGGCCATGCGCAGCCGCTCGAGGTGGACGACCGACGCGCCGATCGGGATGTCGAGCGCCTCGGCGACGGCGGCGTCCGCGGCGAAGGTGCGCGCGGTGACGACGCGGGTCGCCGGGTCGTGACCCAGCTGCTGGACCTCCTCGGTGAACGACATCGAGCCGTCGAGGTCGAGATCGATCGGCGGGCGGGTGACGAACGTGCCCCGCCCGCGCGTCCGCTCGAGCCGGCGTTCACGCGCCAGGTCGCTGAGCGCCCGGCGGACGGTGATCAGGCTGCAGCCGTAGCGCTCGGCGAGCTCGCGCTCGGGAGGCAGCCGGTCGCCCGGGCGCCACTCGCCCGCCTCGAGCGCCGCGCGCAGGTCAAGATAGACCTGATGGTGGAGCGGGACGGGTCCCGCCAGGAGCCGGAAGCGTGCCATGCCCGTCGCGAGTCCTCGTGCGGTGGGACGTGGTGGGGGCTTGCGGTCGGCGAAGTTGCTGCTAACGTTATAAGCAATCTGTCAAGCCCGACGCAAGGGGTGGTCGATGGGCCTCAAGGTCGCGGTGATCGGTGCGGGCAGCACCTACACGCCCGAGCTCGTCGAGGGATTTGCGCGGCGCGAGGCCGTGCTGCCGATCGACGAGATCGCGCTGATGGACCCGGACACCGACCGGCTCGAGATCGTCGGCGGGCTGGCGGGCCGGATCCTCAAGCGAGCCGGGTGGCCCGGGCAATTGACGCTCACGGGTGACCGGTCGGCCGCCCTCGACGGCGCCGCGTACACGCTGATCCAGCTCCGCGTCGGCGGCCAGGCCGCGCGCCTCGTCGACGAGACCCTGCCGCTGCGGTTCGGCCTCATCGGCCAGGAGACCACCGGGCCCGGCGGGTTCGCGAAGGCCCTGCGCACGGTCCCGCTGGTCCTCGAGATCGCCGAGGAGTCGGCGCGGCGCGGCGCATCGGACAACTGGATCCTCGACTTCACCAATCCGGTCGGCGTCGTCACCCAGGCCCTGCTCGACGCCGGCCATCGCGCCATCGGCCTGTGCAACGTGGCGATCGGGTTCCAGCGCAGCCTGGCGAAGCACTTCGACGTCACGCCCGACCGGGTCTCGCTCGACCACGTGGGCCTGAACCACCTGTCCTGGATCCGGGCGGTGCGGGTGGACGGCGTGGACCGGCTGCCCGGGATGCTCGAGGCCGGCGGCGACGCCGTGACGCTCGGCGGGGACTTCCCGCTCGAGGTCGTCCGGGCACTGGGCGCGATCCCCTCCTACTACCTGCACTACTACTACGCGACGGACGACGTCCTCCGGGCGCAGCAGGATGGCGCGAGCCGCGCCACCGACGTGATCCACATCGAGCGCGAGCTGCTCGAGATGTACCGCGACCCGACGCTCGACCACAAGCCCGAGCTGCTCGAACGCCGCGGCGGCGCGTACTACAGCGAGGCGGCGGCGGCGCTCATCGAGTCGCTCCACACCGGCGACGGGGCCGTCCACGTGGTCGACGTCCGCAATGCGGGCGCGATCCCCAACCTCCCCGCCGAGGCGGTCGTCGAGGTCCCCGCCCGGATCGACCGATCAGGGGCTACGCCGGTCCCGACCGACCCGCTCGCCCCGGAGATGCTGGGCCTGGTCCAGCACGTGAAGGCGTACGAGTCGCTCGCCATCCAGGCCGCGATGAGCGGCGAGGACGCCGTCGCCTTGCGGGCCCTGGTCGCGAACCCCCTCGTCAAGGGCGACGCCGCGGCGCTCCTCGACGCGATCATCGAGGCCAACCTGCGCTACCTCCCCCGTTTCGGCCCCAGCCCGGCCTGATCAGCCAAGCACAGGCTCCGCGGCCGCCCTCGGCGACCCTACCCGACTCCGGACGGCATTTTCGTCATTCAGTCAGAGGACGACTGCTCGACACGGCATGCCCTCTGGCCAGCCGACATTGCGGCGTCCTGACATCGACAGATAGCCGGAATCGGCTACTGGCAGGGACCCAACGGAGCCCGAGACGCCTCGGCGCCCGGACGAGTACGCGTCCTTTGACTGGGTGGCGGAAACGGACGGGCGCTCAGGCCGGGAACCTCGCCTCGGTGGCCGCCTCGAGGAAGCGGTCCATCTTGAGGAACTCCCAGACGAGCGCCTTGATGAGCTCGATCTTCTCGGTGTCGGCGGCGTGGGTCTTGACCAGGAGGTCGTGGACCTCGGAGGCGACGGTGTACGTGTCCTCGTCGACCAGCGCCGCGAACACGCCAGCCTCGCGGATGCCGTCGAGCACCTCGGGCCGAGGCTCATAGCCGCCGGTCAGGACCATGCCCATCGCGGCGCCTTCCGGCCCGGCCTCGACCGCGCCCGGCGTCTCGTCCAGCAGGGCCGCCACTTCCATGCCCCGTTGTGCCTGGGCGAGGTGCGCGGCCGTGAGCGTGACGATCACGTCCTCGCGGTCGCCGGGCACGATCACCAACGTCCCCGGCCC
>DATDJA010000488.1:0-2553 GCA_036520795.1 Candidatus Limnocylindrales bacterium | reverse complement strand
GCCGTCGGGATCCCGAAGAACGTCCAGTTGCCCACCCGCAGGGTCTCGAGCGCGAACCGGACGGCCGAGTACCAGATCAGGAAGATCAGGAACAGGTCGCCCGGCCGCATCCGTCGTCCGTACCGACGCGCGATCCACAGCAGCGTGACGGCGCCCAGGATGCCGCTGATCGATTCGTACAGGAACAGCGGGTGGAAGCCGGTCGTCGCCTCGGGATAGAGCTCGCACGGATACTGGGCGATCCCGTGATCGCCGACGCGGTGGGCGCAGTCGATCGCGATGCCCCACGGCAGGTTGGTCGGCGGCCCGTACAGCTCCTGGTTGAAGAAGTTGCCCAGCCGGCCGACCGCCTGCATCACGAACAGGCCGGGGGCGATCACGTCCGTCCACTTCGCGAACGACTGGTGCCAGCGGCGGGTGATGTACCAGGCCGCGATGGTGCCCGCGATGATCCCGCCATAGACCCCGAGACCCGCGTACGGGGGCAGGATGATCTTGATCGGGTCGTCCTTGTACAGGGCCCACTGGTCGATGACGTGGTACAGCCGGCCGCCGATCAGCGCAGCAGCGGCGACGATGATGATCCCGTTGTCGACGAGCCGGGCGTTGAGGCCGCGCCGCTTCGCCTCCCTCGTGATCACGATGTACGCGAGGGTCAGGCCGACCGCGTAGCAGATGCCATACCAGGCGACCGGGATCGGGCCGAGGTGGAATGCGATCGGGTCCGGCGTGATCGCGATCAGGGCGAGCACGGGCGCGAGCGCCGCCAGGGCCGTCGGGATGGGCATGGGGCGCAGAGTACAGCCCGGCCGCGAGTGTGCGTCGTCTCGGCTATCCTCGGCCGCGATGCACGGCCGTCCCGAGACCTCACGCGGCAGCCGATGAGCGCCGAGTTCAACTGGTGGCTCCTGATCGTCGGCGTGGTCGCCGGCGTGGTCCTGACCTGGCTCGTCCTGGCGGACTCGAATCGCCGCGAGCGGGAGGTCGGCGAGCGCGAGATCCCCGCCGAGGCCGCCTGGATCTCGAGATCACTCGGCAAGCCCTCGGTCGACGAGGCCACCGCCGAGCAGGTGCTGCGGGCGCATCGCCGCTACCTGGGGTTTCCGCCGCCCGACGTGCTCGTGACGGCGGACGAGCTGTACGCGCTCCAGCAGGAGCGGCCCGCGAGCGGTGACCCCGAGCCCGGCGAAGAGCCGGTCGGCGTGAACACGCGAGACGACCGGCCCGTCTAGAGGCTCCCTGTCAGGACGGGGTCGCCGGCGCCGCCATCGGTCGGGCTGAGCGAGACGCCGAACACGGCACCCTCGGGGAGCATCTCGAGGCCTTCGACCGGGCCGGCCCACGCCCACAGGTCGCCGGCCCAGTACATCTGGCCGAGTCGCTGGCGCTGCCCCTCGACCTCGACCCAGCACGCGTACTCCTCGTTGGCTTCCTCGGGCTCCAGGTCCGTGGCCACCGCCACGAGCTCGCCGGTCGAGGCCGAGAACGCGAGCGAGCCTGTGGCATCGCCGCCCGACGGCGTGGCGGTGAGCTGGACGACCTGCGCGTCGGGCTGGGCCTGGATACGCAGGGCGGTCGTCGTGGCGTCCTCCAGGACCGCGATCTCAGACTGCCGGCCCTCGACATCCTGCCGCTGGGCGGCGCTCCCCGCCGCGAACCCGACGCCCACCGCGATCACGACC
The DNA here is from genome assembly GCA_036520795.1 of Candidatus Limnocylindrales bacterium. Classification (GTDB taxonomy): domain Bacteria; phylum Chloroflexota; class Limnocylindria; order Limnocylindrales; family CSP1-4; genus CAIXZV01. Next base: position 871 of record DATDJA010000488.1, on the reverse strand, counting down.
GCCGCCGCGATCGCGAGGAGCGCGAAGCCACGCCGCGACGGTCGCGTGCCCTGCGGCGTCTCGGCGGCGAGCGGCGGCTGGACCGGCGACGGCAACACCGTGATCGAGGTCGAACGATCGGCCGATGCGCCCGCTCCGCCCTCGGATCGGTCCCGCCCGACCGAGCGCACGAACGCGAGCGTGCGATCGCGGAGCGCCGGATCGGGCTCCGAGCGGATGACGTCGCGCGCAACGATCGCGGTCCGCCGGATGCGCACGAGCTCCTCGGCACAGTCGGGGCAGCCGGCGAGGTGGCCGGCCACGGCCGCCGACCCGGGCGTGTCGCCCGCCATCAGCCGCTCGAGCCCATCGGGCTCGACTGCGGCGGTCTCGATCTGTTCCAGCGCCTCGGCGTGTTCCATCACCATCCATCTCGCGGCACACCACCGCTGCTCCCGACCGGCGCATGGCCCCCCTCGAGCGCGGTGCGGAGGCGAGCCAGGGCCCGCCTCGTGCGTGTCTTCACGGTACCGAGCGGCCACTCGAGCCGTTCGGCGATCTCCGCCTGCGTCAGCCCCTCGCGATAGGCCAGCACGATGACCAGCTGCTCCACCTCCGGCATGCCGGCCAGCGCCTCGACCACGGCGTCCCGCAGGTCGGCGGCTTCAACCGCGGCTTCGGGGCCGGGATCCGCCGTCGCCCCACCGAGCACGACGGCGGCCGGACCAAGCCGGTCGACGTCGCCCTCGAAGTCGTCGTTGTCCCCCCTGCCGCCCAGTGACACCAGCGGCGGGCGGCGGCCCGCCGCCCGCAGCCGGTCGACGGTCCGGTTGCGCGCGATCGTCCGCAACCAGGTCGCGAGCGACGCCATGGTGGGATCGAACAGCTCCGC
>DATDJA010000487.1:0-2773 GCA_036520795.1 Candidatus Limnocylindrales bacterium | reverse complement strand
CACCTGCGGATGGACGGCGAGAAGATGGCCAAGTCGACCGGCAACATCGCGCGGATCGGCGAGCTGGTGGACTCGGGCGTCTCCCCGCGCGCGATCCGCTATGCGCTGATCTCGGTCCACTACCGCGCCCCGCTCAACTTCTCGGAGGAGTCCCTGACGGCCGCGGCCGCGGCGGTCGACCGGATCGATGCGGTGTTCGCCGCCCTCGCCGCGTACCGCGAGGACCGGGACGACGACCCGTCGCTGCCCGCGGCGCTGGACGCGATCCGGGCGGGCTTCGACGCCGGGCTCGACGACGACCTCAACGTGTCCGCGGCGCTGGGCTCGCTGTTCGAGGGGATCCGCGACCTGAACCGCCGGATCGATGCCCGCGCGCTGTCGACGGCCGATGCGGCGCGGGCGACCGCCCTGCTGCGCGACGTGGACGCCGTGCTCGGGGTCGCAGCGCCGGCGGAAGCGGCGCTTGACCCCGCGCTGCAGGCGCTGCTCGATGCGCGTGAGGCCGCGCGGGCGGCGCGCGACTGGGCCGCGTCCGACCGGCTGCGCGACGAGCTACTGGCCCAAGGCGTGGCCGTCGAGGACACCCGCGACGGACAGCGCTGGCGGCTGCTGGTGACGTCCGGTGGCTGACCAGCCGCGCCCGCGCGACCGCCAGCCGAAGACGCTGAAGCCGTCTCGGGACGGAGAGGCCGGCACACCCGCGGGCGACGGCGCCCATGACACGCCCCCGGGACCGCGCCCGAAGCCGACGTCGGGCGGTGGGTCGCGACCGCGCGGAGGGCCCGGCGCACACGGGCAGGGCGGGCGCTCCCACGCCGGGCCGCCGTCCCGCGGCGCGCCATATCGAGGGTCCGGGCCGGGTGGCGATCGGCGGGGGACGGGGTTCCGGGGAGCGCCCGAGCAGGATCGCGGGCCGCGCCGCGACAACGACGATCCTCGTCGCGGTCCGACCGGACCGCGTCCGCCGAGGCCCTGGGACGACGAGGGTCCGCGCCGCGACACCGGTCCTGGGCATGCCCCCCGCGACTACGGTCCGCCGCGCGACGCTCGTGCGGGTGGTCGCCCGCCGCAGGCCGGCCGTCACGCCGGACCCGGCTACCGCTCAGGACCCCCCGGGTACCGACCGGGTCCGCCCGGGTACCGGCCGGGGCCGCCGGGATATCGTCCCGGCCCGCCCGGTGCGCGACCCGGCCCGCAGGGTTATCGCCCGGCCTCGCCCGGGTTCCGGCCAGGCCCACCGGGCCGCCACCAGGGCCCCGCGGGTCGCTATTCGACGCCACCGCATCGGCCCGACGCGCCCTTCGACCGCCCGTCCGGGCCGCCTGTCCGTCCGTACGCGGCGGTGCCGTTCCGGCCGGTCGAGCCGCTCGCCCCGTCGCTGACGCTCGCCGAGGACGAGGAGCTCGTCGCGGGCCGGCGTCCCGTCGAGGAGGCGTTCGTCGCCCGCCGCGAGGCTCGGCGGCTGCTCGTCGTCCCGCAGCGCCGCCGGGCGCTCGAGAAGCTCGTGCTCCACGCGACGAGCCTGCGGATCCCGGTCGTCGAAGTCGAGGGCGGGACGCTGACGCAGGTGGCGGGTTTCGACGGCCACCAGGGCGTCGCGCTCGTGGTCGGGCTTCGCCAGTGGGCCGCGCCCGACGACATCCTTGCCCTCGCCAGCCAGCGCGGCGAGCCGCCACTCGTGCTGGTCCTCGACTCGCTCGAGGATCCCCAGAACGTCGGCACGCTCCTGCGCACGGCAGAGGCGTCGGGCGTGCACGGGGCGATCTTCCCGACCCACCACCAGGCGCCGCTCACGCCGGCCGCGATCAAGGCGTCGGCCGGCGCGGTCGAACACCTTCGTCTTGCCCCAGTCGACGACCTGCCGGAGGCGCTCGCCGACCTCCACGTCCGGGGTCTGAGGATCGTCGGGGCGGACGGCGATGCCGCGCTCACCGCGCGCGAGGCCGACTTCCGGGGGCCCGTGGCGATCATCGTCGGGAGCGAGGGCAAGGGCCTCGGCCCGGCGGTCCGGCGCCGCTGCGACCTGCTGGTCAGGATCCCGATGCACGGCAAGATCGACTCGCTCAACGCGGCCGTGGCCGGCTCGATCCTGCTCTACGAGGCCGCGGCCCAGCGAGGCCTGGGCGGACGGCCCGACGCCGCACCCGACGAGCCGATGGCGCCCGCCGCGGAGGTCGTCGCCGAGCCCGCGGACGAGCCGCCTGTCGAGCCCTCGAACGAGCCGTCCGAGACCCCGTCCACGGCGCTCGGCGAGCCCGCCGCGGAACCCCCCGAGGAGACGCCCGAGGTTTGACGCGCCCGCTTCCGGGCCGTATCATTCCCCGGCCCGCAAAGTCCAACTCTTGTTTGACGCTGCGTGCGTGCCGACGTAGCTCAATTGGTAGAGCAGCGGTTTTGTAAACCGCAGGTTCCGGGTTCGAGTCCCGTCGTCGGCTCCATCCGTAACGGAAATGCGCCAGGAGGCGCGCCGCGGGGCGCGGTCTCCGCGGGCCCAGATAGCTCAGCTGGCAGAGCACATCCTTGGTAAGGATGAGGTCACGGGTTCGAATCCCGTTCTGGGCTCCATCTCTCGTCGATCCCGGTCGACAACCGGCGGCCTGCGCCGCCCCAGCCTTGGAGTGAGAAGGTCCTGTGGCCAAGAAGAAGTTCGAGCGCAACAAGCCGCACGTGAACGTCGGCACGATCGGCCACATCGACCACGGCAAGACGTCGCTCACGGCCGCGATCACCAAGTACCTCGCCCTCAAGGGCGACGCGGAGTACCGCGCGTTCG
>DATDJA010000486.1:0-5223 GCA_036520795.1 Candidatus Limnocylindrales bacterium | reverse complement strand
CTCACCGACCGGCGGCGAGCACCCGCTTCGCGAAGTCGACCATCAGGTGCTGGTGGCGGATCGAGAGCTCGTCGTCGCCACCCAGGTGACCGGCCTCGAACCACTCGATCGCGACGTCGTGGCCGCGTGCCTCGAGGCGCTCCACGTAGCGCTCGATCGGCCGCGCCGGCGTCCGGGTGTCGTTGCGGCCCTGGAGGATGAGGACGGGCGCCCGGACGTCGTCCACATAGGTCAGCGGTGATCCGGCGCGCATCGCCTCCGCCTTCTCGTCCGGGTCGCCGCCGAACAGCATCCGCTGGTATGCCCGCAGCAGATCGCTCGAGTCCTCGTAGTTCATCGCCCAGTCGGCGACCGCGATCCCGGCCATCCCGCCGGCCCACAGGTCCGGCTGGCGGCCGAGCCCGAGCAGCGTCAGGTAGCCGCCGTACGACCAGCCCGTCAGGAGGATCTGATCCGGGATCGCGATGCCGTTCTCGATCAGCCACGTCCGCGCTGCGGCCATGTCCTGGATCTCGAGCTCGCCCAGCCGGCCCCAGATCGCATGCTCGAACTCCCGCCCGAAGGTCGTCGAGCCGCGGTAGTTGAGCGAGAGGAACGCGAAGCCCTCGTCGAGGAACGCCTGCGCCTGCGGGTGGAAGGTGGCGAACGTGGCGGCCGTCGGCCCGCCGTGGGTCTCGAGGATCAGCGGGTGCGGCGGGTCCCCGTCCGGGACGCCGAGCCAGGCCTGGAGCGGCGTGCCGTCCGCCGACGGGAAGGCGACGCTGCGCAGCGATCGGCCGGCCGGGACCTCGCCCGCGGCCAGGATCGTCCGCGTCTGACGCCCGGTGACGGGGTCGAGGCCGATCAGCCGCCGGGGCTGGCCGAAGTCCTCCCAGCGACACACGATCTCCGCGCCGTCGGGCCGGTAGTAGGACGCCATGATCCGCACGTACCCGATTACCGCACCCGTCGGGTGGTCGAGCGCACGGATCGCGTCCGCCTCGAGGTCCCAGACGAGCAGCCGCTGCTCGCCCTGGTCGATCCGACAGACCAGGACCTCGCGCCCGTCGGGTGACCAGTCCAGGGCGAGGATGTCGCCGCCGGGGGCGCCGGCCGGCAGGTCGCGGCGTTCGCCGGACACCGCGTCCCACACGAAGGCTCGCTCCCGACCCGAGGCGTTCGTCGTCGCGACCAGACGGTGATCGTCGTGCTCGGGCGCGAACGCGAGGACCTCGATGCTGGTCCCCGGCCCGTCCCATAGCTCCGGGCCTGGATCGCCGCGCACCGTGTCGGCCGTCAACAGGCTGAATTCGAGGCCCGTCGAACGGTGAGCGGAGCCGAAGGCCACCCGCGAACCGTCCGCGCAAACGGCGAGCGATTGGAGGGCGGCGGCGGAGTGATGGACGGTCTGGAGCTCGCCGACGCGGCCCTCGGCGTCGAGAGCGGCGACCCGCACCACGAAGCGATCATCGGATGCCGTGGTGAACGCGATCCGGCCGCCGTAGCGGCTGAACGCGACGTCGTCCGAGGCATACGGCGCGATCTGGGGGCTCAGGTCGATCGGCTCTCCCCCATCGATCGGCATGGCCACCCAATGGCCGATCTCGTTGCCGCCCGCATCGCGAAGCCAGATGACCCAGCGTCCATCCGGTGTCAGCCGCCCGACGATGCGGCCACCCTTGTCGAAGGTCAGCTGCGTCAGCTCGCCCGTCGCCGTGTTCCAGCGACACAGCTGGGGGGCGCCGCTGGCGTTCGAGGTGGCAAGGCCGACGTCGGGTGCGTCGATGGCGATCGTGCTCAGCAGGATCGCCGAGGCGCGGAACCGTTCCTCCCAGCGGGGGCCGGTCGCGGTCGGCGGATCGGACCTGGTCAGCGCCACGGCCGGACCTCCCTGTGCGTGTCATCGCATCATGCACGGCGCCACCGTCCCCGTCTCGCCGGGATCGCGGTCGTCTGTCAGGATGCCCCGATGCAGAGGTTCGATCGGGCGGCGTCCGGCGACCTCATGTGGGCAGGGATCGTCGGGCCCGTGCTCTTCGTCGCGGTGTTCCTGGTGGATGGTGCCGTCCGTCCCGGGTACGACCCGGTTCGCCTCCAGGTGAGCTATCTCAGCCTCGGTGACCGCGGCGCGGTCCAGATCGCCAACTTCATCGTCACCGGCCTGCTTCTGGGGGCGTTCGCGGTTGGGTTGCGGCGGCGGCTGGCACCGGCCGGAGTCCGCGGTGCGCGGGGAGCGCCGATCGCGGTTGGTTCGATCGCCCTGGGCCTGTTGATCGCCGGCGTGTTCAGCACGGCGCCGGCGTTCGGCTATCCGCCCGGCACGCCCGACGGCTTCCCGACCAGCCTGCCCCCGACGGCATACCTCCACGTGGTCGGCGCGCTTCTCTTCTTCGGCGGCATGATCGCCACGCCGGCGCTGATGGCTCGACGCTTCCGCGCCCAGGGCGAGACGGCCTGGACTGTGTACTCGGTCCTGACGGCGGTCGTTGTGTTCGTCGCGCTGGCCGCGTCGTCCGCCGATCCCAGCGGGCAACCGTACCTGCCGGCCACCGTCGGCCTGCTGCAGCGGGTCTCGATCGCCGCAGGTCTTGCCTGGATCGCCGCGCTGGCGGCGTTCGCGCCCCTGGACGTCTGAGGCTGGAGCAATCGCGAGTGCCGCGCCCAAAGCGGTGCGCCGGCGCAACACTCACGACCGCCGTCGCAGACGCCACGAGTGGCGCCGGCGGGGCGGGGGTTGACGCCGGGGGTTCCATAGAGGGAGGCCCCAGTCCCCGCTACCCGCGCCCACCCCACATGTGCCCGTGGAGGTCCGAGCGATGAGCAGCCAGTTTCGGCGTTCCCTCGTCCTGTGCGCGACGGCCGCGCTCCTGATCGCGACGATCGGAGGATCTGCCCCGGCTGTGCTCGGCCATGGTCACGGCCCAGGGCACGGTCCGCGCGACACGCGCGTCGCCGGCATCGACGTCGACGCCGCGACGATCCCGGAGCTCCAGCGGGCGATGGACCGCCACCGCCTGAGCTCGTTCCGTCTGACGCTGTTCTACCTCCATCGCATCTGGAAGCTGAACCCGAAGCTGAACGCGGTGACGAAGGTGAGCCCGACGGCACTGGGGGATGCCCTGAAGGCGGACTGGGCGCGCCGGCGCGGCTCTGACCTCCCCTTGCTCGGGATCCCCGTGCTGCTCAAGGACAACATCAACACGACCGGGATGCCGAACACCGCGGGCTCCTGGGCCCTCGCCGGCAGTAGCCCGCGCGACGCGTTCATCGTCAAGCAGCTCCGCGCCGCGGGAGCGGTGATCCTCGGCAAGACGAATCTCTCGGAGTGGGCGAACTTCCGATCCACGCCGTCATCGAGCGGCTGGAGCGGCATCGGCGGCCAGACGAACATGGCCTACGCTTTCGACCGGAACCCGTGTGGCTCCAGCTCCGGGTCCGGCGTGGCGGCGTCGGCCAATCTCGCGACGATCACGGTCGGCACCGAGACCGATGGCTCGATCGTGTGTCCGGCCGGCGCCAACGGCGACGTGGGCATCAAGCCGACGCTTGGCCTGCTGAGCCGGGCGGGGGTCATCCCGATCTCTGCCGAGCAGGACACCGCGGGGCCGATCACGCGCAACGTGACCGACGCGGCGGTGATGCTGGGCGCGATGACCGGCATCGACGCGAAGGATGCCGCGACCGCCGGCCAGGCGGGCCACGCGTTCACCGACTACACGCAGTTCCTCGACAAGCACGCGCTGGACGGTGCCCGGATCGGCGTCTGGCGCGAAGGCACCTACGACCCCACCGTCAGCCCCGATGTCGACGCGATCCTGAACCAGGCGATCGATGTGCTCGAGAGCGAGGGCGCGGTCATCGTCGACCCGGCGCGCATCCCGATCGAGGACGCGTATGAGCCTGAGTTCGCCGCGCTGCTGTGCGAGTTCAAGAGCGACATCGCCTCGTACCTGGAGACGTACACGCGCCCGAAGTACCCCAAGACGCTCCAGGACCTGATCGACTTCAACGACGCCCACCCGGGTCTCGAAGGCCCGTGGAACTCGGCAGTGTTCGTTGATGCCGAGGCGACCGGTGGCCGTGCCGACCCAGCGTGCACGGAGGCCCGCGAGGCCGCGCGATCGATCGCCCAGGCTGCCATCGACGACCTGATGGCGGACCACCATCTCGACGCGATCATCGCGCCGACCAACGGGCCTGCCTGGCTGACCGATCCGGTCAACGGCGACCTGGGCGGCGACTTCTCGACGTTCGTCGGCTCGTCCAGCCCGTCGGCGATCGCGGGTTACGCGACGATCACCGTGCCCGCGGGCTTCTCCTCGGGCCTGCCGATCGGCGTCTCGTTCATCGCCGGCCAGTGGGATGAACCCGAGCTCATCGGGCTCGCCTACGACTTCGAGCAAGCGTCGCATGCCCGCAAGCCACCGAAGTTCCTGCCGACGCTCGGCGCGTCAGCGAAGCACGGGCATCGGGTGACCGACCCGGCGGACCGCACGCAGCCGTCGAGGCTCCCCCCGCTTCGCTAGAGCTCTCGAACCACCGCAACGGACGGCGGCAGGTCCTCCCTGCCGCCGTTACGTCCTGTCAAGGTCAGGAGGCGGGCTGCTCCTCGGCGATCTGGTCGGCCGCGAGCTGCTCCAGGAAGATCTTCCGCAGGGCGTCGATCATGGCCTGCGCCTGATCCAGGTCCTTCTGGTTCGGCTCGGCATGGTCGGCCATGATCCCGCAATACACGTCGTGGATCGCTTGGCTCATGGTCTCCTTGTCGGCGACCGCCAGACCGCTCTCCTGGATCCGCCTGACCGTGTCGCCGTCGGGCGCCAGGTGCATCGTCTCGACCAACGACGCTCGCATGCTCATCGACTTCTCCTCGTCCGGGGCCGCGGGACGCGAAGCCTACGCCATCGGCGGCGTAGAGTCCCGCGGGATTCATGACACTCGTCGTCATCAACGAGGCGGACACTCGGTTCAGTTGATCACCGGCTGAGGAGCAGGGGGCGCGCATGACGGTCGTGGACTGGCTGTTGGATTCGGACCCGTCGATCCGCTGGCAGGTCATGTCGGACCTGACCGACGAGCCGCCCGAGATCATCGCGGCCGAGCGCGCGAGGGTCGCCGTTGAGGGTTGGGGCGCCCGGCTCCTCGAGGTCCAGGCGCCGGACGGCCAGTGGGGCGGCCGGCCGTGGTCGCACGACTGGACCGACACGTTCCACGTGCTCGAGCTCCTGCGGCGGTTCGGGCTGG
>DATDJA010000485.1:0-7464 GCA_036520795.1 Candidatus Limnocylindrales bacterium | reverse complement strand
TGACGTCGGCACCCGTGCCCGCGTCGTCGGCCATCACGGGTACCGGATCCGACGGGTCGCGCGCCACGATGTCGACCCGGTCCATCCGCCCGCGCACCCGGTCGCCGTCGAGCAGGAAGCTGAACTCGCGCTCGACATAGGCCGGGATGACGGCGCCCGGCGTCAGCTGCTCCTCGCGGAACCGGCGCAGCGCCTCCCGGCCGGCGGCCAGGCGCGCCTCCTCGTGCTCGCGCGACAGGAAGCCGTCGTTGGTCCATGCCTGCTCGAACGACGCGTACAGCTGCTCGGCGGTCATCACGTCCCCGCGCGCGTGGCGGCGATGGAACTCGGCGACCGCCGCGTGGAGCGCCGAGCCATAGATCAGCGAGTGATGGGGCGCGAGCGGCACGCGCAGCAGGTGGGCGTACTTGTACTTGAGCGGACAGGTCAGGTAGTCGTCCACGGCGTAGAACGAGAGAACGAGGGGCTCGTCGCCCCGCGGGCGACGCGACACGGGGGCCGCCTCCGTCCGCTCCAGCCCGGCCAGGCGCTCCAGCGGCGTCGTCGACCGCGCGCCCGCACCCGGCGTACCGGCCGCGACCGGCAGGTCGAGCGCCTCCAGCACGAACGGCGACACGCGCCGGGCCCGCTGGCCGCCGTAGTCCGCGGCATGCGACAGCACGAGCTCGTCGCGCGCCCGCGTCATCCCCACGTAGAACAGACGACGCTCCTCCTGGAGCTGGTAGTCGCCCTCGGGCAGGGTCTCGTGCACCAGCTCGAGCGGCAGGCCCAGGGGCTCCCGGCGGCCGGTGGCAGGGAACCGTCCGCTGACGAGCCCGGGCAGGAAGACGACGGGGAACTCGAGGCCCTTCGCCTTGTGGATCGTCATCACCGCGACCGCGTCGACGTCGGGGTCGATGTCCGCGGTGGGCGGGTCGTCACCCGCCTCGATCAGCGTGTTGAGGTGACGCGCGACGAACACCGCCCGGTCGTCGGCCAGCAGCGCCGACTGGGCCCGCACGATGTCGAAGAAGCGGGCGACGTTCGAGAGCGCCTCCTCGGCCGCGACGCTGTCGGCGGCGGCGAGCCGCGCGAGCCAGCCCGATCCCCGCAGGAACGCGTACAGGACCTCGCCGGCCGACCGCTCGTTGGCCAGCTCGACGTACCGGTGCAGGTCCGCGACCAGGCGCGACGCCGCGGCGCGGGTCTCCGGGGAGAGGCGCAGGATCCCGGGCTGGCGCTCGAGCTCCTCCAGCACCTCCCAGATCGAGCGGCTCCGCCGGCGGGCGGTGTTCACGATGGCGACGAGGTCCTGCGCCCCGAGCGCGTACAGGTCCGAGGCGGCGAGCGCGTAGACGTCGACCGACGACGACGGATCGGCGATGGCGCGCAGGAAGGCCAGCAGCAGGCGCACCTCGGGCCGCGTGTATAGCCCGCTGGTGCCCGAGAAGCGCCACGGGATCCCTTCGAGGTTGAGCGAGCGCAGCAGCGGGTCGGCCGCCGCGTTCGTACGGACGAGGACGGCGACGTCCCGCGGATGGGCACCCTCGCGGAGGCGGCGGGCGATGTCCGCGGCGATCCAGTCCGCCTCCTCCGCGCCGCTCGCGAACGCCTCGTGGCGGACGGGCGCGGCGTCGTCGCCACCCCGCTCGGGGTCGAGGCGCTTCACGATCCCGGCCCGCGCCTCGAGCCGGTCCGGATCGTTGTGGCGCACGAGGCGGTAGGCCGCGTCGAGGATCGGCGCCCGTGACCGGTAGTTGCGACGCAGGACGACGACCCGCGCCTGGCGATACCGCTCGCGGAACTCGAGGATGTTGCTGATCGCGGCGCCGCGGAACTTGTAGATCGACTGGTCGTCGTCACCGACAACGGTCACGCTGCGGTGCCGCTCGGCGACCAGAGCGACCAGCTCGGCCTGGGCGCGGTTCGTGTCCTGGAACTCGTCCACGAGCACGAACTTGAACCGCCGCTGGACCGCCTCGCGAGCGGCCGGCGACTCGCGCAGCAGGCGCAGCGCGAGCGAGACCTGGTCGCCGAAGTCGATCGAACCGCTCGCCGCCAGCAGCTGCTGGAAGCGGGCATACGACCGCGCCAGCTCCGCCTGCCGCCGCGCGTCCTCGGTCAGGGCGGCCGCCGCGTCACGATCCGTCGCCGCCGCCTCGCCCCCCGCCGCGTCGATGGCCGCCGTCGCCACGGCCGCCTCCTCCGCCAGCCGCCCGGCGTGCGCGAGGTAGGCGTCGGGCGACACGTCCTCGTCCTTTGCCCGCGAGAACAGGGTTGCCAGGGCGTCCAGGAACCGCGTGGGGTCGCCGAGCGGCCGGTACTCCTCGAGTCCGAGCTCGAACAGGCGCTCCCGCAGGAACACGACGGTCTCCGGGCGCGAGAGCACGCGGGCGTCCGGCGGCAGCCCGAGCTCGAGCGCGAACTCGCGGACGAGCCGGTCGCCGAAGGCGTGGAACGTCGAGATCGCGGTGTCGGTGTACCCGTAGGGCACCAGCTGGTCCACGCGCATCTGCATCTCGTCCGCGGCCTGGTCCGTGAACGTGAGCGCGAGGATCTCGGACGGCTTGGCGCGGCGCGTCGCGATGAGCCACGCGATCCGACGGGTGATGACCTGCGTCTTGCCGGTGCCCGCGCCGGCCACGACGAGCAGCGGCCCGTCGCCGTGGGTCACCGCGCGGCGCTGCTCCGGGTTCAGCCCCGCAAGGAGCTCCTCGACGCCGTCGGGCTCGTCCGGGGCGGTCTCGACGGCCGCCTCCTGGCCCCAGACCGGGATCTGGACCAGCGGCGACGGCTCGGCGCGCGACGTTCGCCGGCTCATCGAGCGCAGGTCGTCGAGGGCGTCCGCGATCGCGTCGGTCGGTGTTTCGAGGGGTCGAGCGGGGGCCACGCCGTGACGATGCCGGACGCCCGTGCCAGCTTGCGTGTCACGGCGCCCATCCGGTCAGGCGCCCTTTGCCGGCCCCGGTCCGGAAGCCAGCGCCAGCCGGAGCGCCTCCCCCTCCTCGTCGGACAGCGCGGCCTCGGCCCGGCCGCGGGAGATCGCCTTCGCGTAGATGCGCGTGCCCGTGCGCGAGTGGAGGCTGCTCATGACGATGCCGTTGCCATCGGCGTCGAGGATCGCGAGCGCGAAGCTCTGATTGCCGCCGGTATCCTCGAACGGGTTGAAGCGGACGAGCCCGGTCCGCTGGAGGTCGCGCCGCTGCGCCACCTCGAGGACCGCGGTGCGGGCGGCGACGTCGTCGAGCTCGCGCGCGACGGCGTAGACCTTGTCGAGGTGAGCGTCGAGGATCGACTCGAGGCTGCCCTCGGAGCCGCGGGTGATGCCGGCGAGCCTTCGGTCGAGCGCCGACGTCCTCCGGGCCAGCCAGACCACGATGACGATCAGGACGATGCAGGCGATGGAAACAGCGATCAGCGCGATCCCGAGATACGGGGCGACGAGCGCGTTCAGATCGTCCAAGGTCTCCTCCGGGTGGGCCGCCCGAGTCTAGCAGCCGGTCCTGCACCCCCACTCCTCCTCACGGCTGCCCGGCCGCGGCGGGCGGTGTATCCTCTGCCGCCGACGGCGCCGCATCGCGGCCGCCGCCACCAGGAGGACACCCACTCACTCATGGCGAAGCGCGCGCGCGGCAGCACCCGTCCCGGCCAGCGCCGGCCGATCTCGAAGCGTCCGGCCACGTCGCCGGCATCGGCCTCCACGGCGGCCGCGGCCGCGCCGAAGCCCGCCGGCCTCACCGACGCCGAGCTCAAGCGAGCAGCCGAGCTCGAGGCGCAGCTGGTCGCCGAGGAGCAGGCCGCCGAGATGGCGCGCAAGCGGTCGCAGGCACGCAGCGCCAGCGCCCGCGAGCTGGCAGGCCCGGTGCGCCCGATCGACGACGCCACGGAATACGCGTACGTCGCGCGTGACCTGAAGGACATCCTCCGGATCGCGATCCTGCTCCTGATCGTGCTGTTCGCGCTGTACCTCGCGATCGACGTCGCCGGGGTGTTCAAGATCAGCTGACCCGGGTCGACCCGGCGCGCAGCCCCGAACCGCTGTTCAACCGCCCAAGAACGCGAGATTCGAGGTATCCGATGGTTGAATCCGCCGTTGCGGACGAACTTGCGCTCGCACATCTGGATGGCACGGTCGTTGATCCGAGCCATCGTGACTACGATCGACTTCGACGCGTCTACAACGCCATCGTCGAGCGCAGGCCTGGCGCGATCGTGCAGGCCGCGACGGCAGGCGACGTCCAGAAGGTCGTGAGCATCGCCGCCGATTCGGGGCTGCCCCTGGCCATTCGGTGCGGCGGCCACAGCTTCGCGGGCCTCGGCACCTGCGACGAGGGCATCGTGTGCGATCTGTCGCGCATGAACGCGGTGGTCGTCGACCCCCAGACCAGAACGGTCGAGGTCGGCGGGGGCGCGCTGCTCGGCGACGTCGACGCCGCGGGCCAGCGGTACGGCTTGGTGACGCCAGCCGGTGTGGTGTCGCACACGGGCGTCGGGGGCCTGACGCTTGGCGGCGGGATGGGCTATCTCAGCCGGCGCTTCGGGCTGACGATCGACCATCTCATCGAAGCCGACATCGTCACGGCCGACGGCAGACGCTCGCGCGTCGATGCCGATGCGCAACCGGAGCTGTTCTGGGCGATCCGAGGCGGCGGTGGCAACTTCGGCGTCGTCACCAGGTTCAAGTTCCGGATGCAGGAGCTGGGGCCGGTATCGATCAGGCGCTGGACGTATCCGGTCGCCGCGACCGCTGAGACGCTCCGGCGATACCGCGACGCGGCGGCGAATGCGCCCCGCGAGCTGACCACCGCGTTCATCGTCACGGACGAAGAACTGCTGCTTCGAGCCGTCTCGAGCGGGTCGAGGGTCGGCGCTGATGCCGCTCTGGACCGGTTCGCGTTCCCGGGAGGGGTCCAGGATCCCAAGGCAGATATGACCTTCCTCGAACTGCAGCGCGTGAGCGACGAGCTCCTGCCCTGGGGTCGGCGGTACTACTCCAAGGGAGGGTTCCTGGCCGAGATGGACGACCGTGTCATCGATGTCATCGCGGACTCGATCGAGGAGATGCCCCTCCCGGGACTCGAGGTGTACTGCCTGCAGCTTGGCGGCGCCGTGGGCGATGTCGATGAGGACGCAACGGCGTATTCCGGCAGGGCGGGCGCCTTCTATTGGATCTCCCAGGGAGTCTGGGACCGTCCGGACGACGACGAGCAGGCGATCGCTTGGTGCCGCCGAACCGCCCGGAGGCTTGGCGAGCTCTCGATGAGCGCCAACTACGTCAACGAACAGTCCGACACCGGCGTGGCGCACAGCGCCTACGGCGAGTCGAAGTATCGCCGCCTGGCCCAGCTCAAGGGGCGATACGACCCGATGAACGTGTTCCGCTTGAACCAGAACATCGAGCCGATCAGCGACCAGTAGGGACTGAGGACGAACCCGAGCCCTAGACTGGCTGCGATGCCGACCACACGCCCAAAGGGCGGCGGGGCCCGCCCCGAACCCCTGTTCCGGCCGCCGCCAGAGCGCCAGCCGCTCGCCGCCCGGATGCGCCCCCGCACGCTCGAGGAGTTCGTCGGCCAGGGCAACCTCGTCGGTGACCGTGGGCCGCTGCGTCGCTCGGTCGCCCGCGGCCACCTCTCGAGCCTCCTGCTATGGGGCCCGCCCGGGACCGGCAAGACCTCGCTCGCCCGCCTCCTCGCGGATGCCATCGGGGCCGAGTTCCGGCCCGTCTCGGCGGTCATGTCCGGCGTCGCCGAGGTCCGGTCCGCGATCGCCGACGCCCAGGACCGGCTCGCGCTCGAAGGCCGGCGGACGGTCCTGTTCATCGACGAGATCCACCGCTTCAACAAGTCGCAGCAGGACGCGCTGCTGCCGCACGTCGAGGACGGCACGATCACGCTCATCGGCGCCACGACGGAGAACCCGTACTTCGAGGTCAACGCCGCGCTCCTCTCGCGGCTTCGGGTGTGGCGCCTGGAGCCGCTGACCGACGACGAGGTCGCGACGATCGTCCGGCGGGCGCTCGAGGACGAGGAGCGTGGTGTCGCCGGGTCGTTCGGTCCGAAGGGCGGGGTCGAGCTGGCCACCGATGCGTTCGACCATCTCGTCGACCTCGCGGGCGGCGACGCACGCCAGGCACTCAACGTGCTCGAGGGCGCGATCGCGCTGGCCGAGGACGAGGACCATCGAACCGAGGGCGGCGTTGTCTCCCCTACCCTCGCCGACGTCGAGGCCGCCGCCCAGCAGCGCGTCCTGGCCTACGACCGGGCCGGGGATGGCCACTACGACACGGTGTCGGCGTTCATCAAGAGCCTGCGCGGCAACGACGCGGACGCAGCGCTGTACTGGCTGGCCGCGATGGTCGCCGCCGGCGAGGATCCGCGGTTCATCGCCCGCCGCCTGATCATCGCGGCGTCAGAGGACGTCGGCAACGCCGATCCCCGGGCGCTCCAGGTGGCCGTGGCCGCCGCCCAGGCCCTCGACCACATCGGCCTGCCCGAGGCCCAGTACGCGCTCGCCCAGGCGACGAGCTTCATCTCGTCGTCACCGAAGTCGGACTCGGTCGGTCGTGCGTACACCGCCGCGATGGCCGACGTCCTGAAGTACGGGTCGCTGCCCGTCCCGAACCACCTCCGTTCGGCGGGCGACCGGCGGATGAAGGCCCACGGAATCGGCGTCGGGTACAAGTTCCCCCACGACTTCGAGGGGGACGACATCGAGCAGCAGTATCTTCCCGACGAGCTGGTCGGCCGCAACTACTACGTCCCTGGCGATCAGGGATACGAGGCAACCATCGCCGCGCGGATGGACGCTCGCGCGCAGGCGCGCTCGGAACGGCCACGACGGAAACAGCGCACCGAGCCGCCGATGGCCTCGATGTCCGACGCCATGCGGCCCCGCGAGACCAACAGGAAGAAGCTCGCCGACACCCAGAAGGGCGACGCGTCCTGACGTCGGCCCGGTGACCGCGGCCCGCTCATCGGGGCCTACGGCTCCTGGAAGCCCTCGGGCGCATTCGGATCCCAGGGCCCCTCGATGACCGTCGCCTCCGTGTCGCCGGGCCAGCGCGGCATGGTGACGCACAGGAACTGGAGCGGGTCGATACCGGTGCATCGATACTGGAATGCGGTCCCGACCGGAATGTCGATGGAAACACCCGTCTCTAGAACGGTTGTCTCTTCCCCCGCGCCGTCGCGTCGCCAGATCTGCCCCTCGCCCGAGAGCACGTGCCAGAACTCGCTCACCGTGGCGTGGACGGTCGCCCGATTCACCTGACCCGGCGGGACGGTGGAGTGGATCATGTCGCCGGTCTCGCCGCCCATCAGGTACCGGATCTCCGCGCCCGCTGGGGAGCGGGCCTCGGGGGTGACGGGGAACGCGCGGGTCTGCATGGAGGACCTCCGTTGCTCCCCAGCACTGTCCCACACTGACGCCTGGCCAGGGCACTCGGCCTCCGGCCCCTCCCGCACCTGAGCTGGTCGGTGGTGT
>DATDJA010000484.1:0-4230 GCA_036520795.1 Candidatus Limnocylindrales bacterium | reverse complement strand
GAGCAGCTCTATCGCGACGTCTATCTCAAGCTCTATGACCGCCTCAAGCCGCTCTACGGCGAGATCCGCCGGATCACCGGTTACCCGCCCGTCATGTGACCGCAGTGCGGGCGGCAGAGTCATGGGCGCCGCGCTAGCACTCTGACTGCTAGGCGGTGAGGGATCGGCGGTGCAGAGGGTTGTGAGAAGCCTCCCCACGGCGCATTCAGCACTCCTGCTGCTCAACACGGCCATAGGCAGGCCATCGGCGCGCCGTTGCGTCCGCAATACCGTCCGGCCAGCACTCGGGGTGCTATGCGGATCGTCCTGCCCCGATCGGACGAGTTGACAGAACGGACGATCCAAACGATGATTCCTGCATCGCCCGATTGCACGCGGCCACCTGGTCGTCGCCGAACACGCGAAACGATCGCCGCGCCGGGCCCAACTAGATCGCCGCTCCGGCCTCCGTATGAGTCCGGCCGTTGGAGCGGCAAGGCGCAAGTCCCAACCCGACGCGCGCCCGGAAAGGAATCTCTCTTCATGCTCACACGCGCCACCACGAATGCCGTGGCGTATCGCGCCAGCTCGATGCGCCGAATGCGGCGCCGAGTGGTCAACTCCACCAAGATGTATTGCGCCACCAACGGCTGCACCAGCTACCTCGTCGTCGACGAGTTCGGCGGTGTCGCCCATTGCGAGATCTGCGGCTACACCCGCCGTCTGAGCTAGCTCGCAGCTCCGGGGCACGCGACGGCGTCCCGCCGCGGGCCCCGACCCCCCATCATCGACCTCCACAGCGCGACCCCCGAAGCGGGGCCGCCGGCATTGGAGGCGTCGATGACGGGGAGGACCCTGGACCGATCCCGGCTCGAACGCCTCATGGCGAGCGAGACAGCCGCCTTCGAGCGCGCCAACCCGCGTTCGCGCGAGCTGTTCGAGCGAGCCAAGAGCTCGCTGCTCGACGGCGTTCCGATGAACTGGATGGTCAAGTGGGCCGGGCCATATCCGCTGTTCGTCGACGAGGCGAGCGGCGCCCGCTTCCGTGACGTCGACGGCCACGAGTACGTCGACTTCTGCCTCGGCGACACCGGGGCGATGGCCGGCCACGGCCCCTCCCCCACGATCGCCGCCGTCGAGCGCCAGCTGCGGCGGGGGATCACGCACATGCTGCCGACCGAGGACGCGATCGTCGCGGGCGACGAGCTGCGGCGAAGGTTCGGGCTTCGCTGGTGGCAGTTCACCCTGACAGCCACGGACGCCAACCGGTTCGCGATCCGGCTCGCCCGCCATGTCACCGGCCGGCCGAAGGTCCTCGTCCACAACCACAACTACCACGGGTCGGTCGACGAGACGTTCGCCTGGATCGGCCCGGACGGCGGGGTCGTCGCCCGGCGCGGCAACCTCGGGGCGCCGGTGGCCCCGTCCGAGACGACCAGGGTCGTCGAGATCAACGACATCGACGCCCTCGAGCGCGAGCTGGCCCACGGCGATGTCGCCGTCGCGCTCATGGAGCCCGCGCTGACCAACGTCGGCATCGTGCTCCCCGATCCGGGCTACCACGAGGCGGTCCGCGAGCTCACCCGCCGGCACGGGACGCTCCTGATCATCGACGAGACCCACACGATCTGCGCAGGCCCTGGCGGCTACACCGCGGCGCACGGCCTCGAGCCCGACATCCTCACGATCGGCAAGACGATCGGTGGCGGGATCCCGGCCGGCGCATACGCGTTCACCGAGGAGCTGGGCGAGCGGATTGCCGCCAGCATCCCTTTGGAGGACTCGGACGTGGGCGGGGTCGGCGGCACGCTCGCCGGCAACGCGCTCTCGATGGCGGCGATCCGGGCGACATTGACCGAGGTCCTGACCGACGAGGCGTTCGGGCGGATGCTGCCACTGGGCGAGCGATGGGCGGCGGGCGCGGACGGGGTGATCCGCTCGCGCGACGTCCCGTGGCACGTCGCCCGCCTCGGCGCCCGCGCCGAGTACCACTTCATGCCCCACGCGCCGCGCAACGGCTCGGAGCAGTGGGCGAACGGCGACGGCGACCTCGAGCGATTCCTCCACCTGTGGGCGATGAACCGCGGCGTGCTGATGACGCCGTTCCACAACATGGCGCTGATGTCGCCCTCGACGACCGCGGCCGACGTCGATCGCCACACCGAGGTCTTCGGCGAGGCGGTCGAGGCCCTGTTCGGATAGCGGCCGTGCCCGACGAGCCGCCGCGCCCGGCGTGGCGGCGCCCGGCCGTCCTGCTGGCGATCGCGCTCGACGTCATCGTGTTCGCGATCGCGCTCGTCGCGCTCGCCAACGGGTTCTCACCGATCGTGCTCGCCTTCGCCGCGATCCTCGCGATGGCACCCTGGGCCTCGATCATCGACCAGCGCGAGGGCCCCCGGAAGCGCTGACGCGTCCGAGACGCGTCGCGACGCCTGGCAGGCGTCACTGGCGCCGACCCACGGGCTTGCGAGGCGACGCTCAGCCGGCTGGGGGCTCGCCGAGCCACCAGCGGCGCTCGCGAACCAGCTCCGTGCCGAGCTGCTCGTCGATCGGCTCGCGGGGCGCGAAGCCGCGCGCCGCGTAGAACGTCTCGCCGGCCACGTTGCCGACCAGCACGTCCGCCGCAATCGGCAGGTCCGGGTGGGTCGCCGTGATGGCTGAGAGGGCCGCACTACCCAGGCCCAGGCCGCGCTTGGCCGGATCCGCGTAGATGGCCACCAGCGTCACCCGGTCGACCTCGACGGCCGCCTCCGCGAACAGTCCAACGACCTCGTCGGCCAGCACGACCCACGTCTCGTGCCGTTCGATCCGCAGGTCGACGCGCTCCTCGGAGTAGGCGCGCTCAAGGAACCATTCGATCGTCTCGTCGAGCAGGTGGCCGCGATAGGCCGCCCACCAGCCATCGTGGGCGATGCGCCGGATCACGGGGGCGTCCGACGCCGTTGCGCGACGCACACGGATCCGCGGCCGAGGTGCCGGATCTCGGACGGTCACCGGCCGGCGAGGGCGTCGAGACGGGCGAGCTCATCGGCGAGGACCAGGGGCCGACGGTGCTGGCGATCGGTCGGTGCCTCGGCGTTGAGGCTGGCGATCGCAGCGTTGATCTCGGCGACCAGCCGCACGAGGCCGGCGCGGTCACGACGGCTCGGCGCGTGCGAGCGAGACGCTCGCGAGAAGAAGGCGTCGCGTCGCTCGAGCAGCCTCCGGACCTCCTTGTCGGCCTCGATCCAGGGCGGCGCGGCACCCGCGTTGCGGAGCATCCGGTAGGCCATCGCCCAGTCGCCGGCGGCCGTGTCGTCCACGAGCGGCAAGCGCTCGCCCTGGTGGGGCAGCTCGTCGAACTTGCCCTCTGCCATTGCCTCCCGCAGCTGGCGCTCGACGAGGCTCTCCCACGTCGGGGCGACCTGTCGGTTGCCCTCGGCGTCGAGGCGCGATGCGGGGCGGCGCTCGGGCTGCGGCATCGCTCGAACGATAGCGGGACGGGACCGTCGGCTGCCCGCCGAAGTACGAAAAGGTGTGCCCAGGGCTCGCCATCCGGGTCCGGCGTTGGCTATGGTCGGCGGGGTTACCGGGGGCTGGTCCGAGGGAGCGGGATTGGCAGTCACGATCAAGGTCGTGGGCCAGGCAGCGAAGCGCGGCCTGATCCCACGGATACCGGCGCCGGACAAGCTGATCGAGGACGCCCGGGCGTGGGTCGCCGCGGAGTACCCCCAGCACGTCCGGTCCGCGCGCGTCCTGTCGGCGCCGACCGGTACCGAGCTTTGGCTCGACCTTCACCCCGCCGCCGAACCCGTGACGGTCACGGCGGACGAGGAGGGACGCGTCACCGGTTCGGCCGACACGGGCGACGGCGGCCCCGGCTACCACACCTACGTGGGCCGGGTGTTCGACCGCCTCGGGGAGCAGCTCGACATCGTCTGGTCCCACGAGCACGACCCGCGCGCGATCGGCGCACCGGCCCCGTGGATCGGCGCCAAGCAGCCCGTCGCGGAGCGTGCGGCCGTCGAAGCAGACCACCTCGCGTACCTTGGGCAGGTCGTGGACCGCGCCGTCGGGCAGCGACGCCTCGGCATCGCCAGCGTCGGGATCGGGCTGCGAACGGGGACGGGATTCCAGATCGACGGGGCCGTCGGCACGCCGCTCGGGCCGCGCGACGACGCCTGGCTCGGACGTGCCGCCAAGGACCCCTGGGCGGCGACGGACATCCGGCCCTGGTGGTTCGACGTGATGGACGCGCGCTACCTGCTCCAG
>DATDJA010000483.1:0-5276 GCA_036520795.1 Candidatus Limnocylindrales bacterium | reverse complement strand
GGTGGCGACGCGGGGTCGCGCGAGACGCCGGGTTCTGCCCGTGACCACGCGGAGCCGTGATAGTCCCACCGTGGCGCGTCGGCTGCAACCGCGTTTCGCACCGGTTGCGAGGTGCGGTGTCGCGAGCGGCCCGTGGCGCCCGTGTCGCGGCCGACGCGCAGGGGGCGGGCTCCGCTCGCGTTCATCTCCCGCCATCGAGTCAGAGGACGACTTGTCGTCGATGGACGACGGCTCCAGAGGGGCGGAAGGCATCGGCAGTTAGCCGCCAACGGCAAACCATGGGACGGGACGGCCACCCCCTGGCCAGTCGAGTGCCCCGAATGCGCGCCGAACAGTCGTCCTTTGACTGGCTGACGGGGGAGCTCCCCGGCAGGCTCGCGGGTGGAACGCGAGACGTTCACTGCGTCGGTCAGGCGCGCCTTGGGGTCTCGCTAGGGAACCGCGGGCGTGCCAGATGGCGATCGCTCCGCCGAACGGCTCGCCTGGCGTTCCGAATGGCGCCGACTTGCCGCGCCGATCGTCGCAACGAACGCCACATGTTCCACGTCCCGCGCTGGCCGAGCGCTCCCGGGCCTGGCCTGTGGCGAACGCGCGCCGACCCGCGAGCTGCGCGGCGCTAGCCGCCGCTGGCGGGCTTGGGACGGCGGACGTGCGGGGGGCGGGTGTCGGGTTGGCGGATCGCTCGCGGGTCGAGGCCCTCGGCGACCGCCTGGTCTGGCGACAGCCGGGCGAGCCGACTCGCCTTGGCGAGTGCGGCGGCCGCCCGACCGACGGCATCGGCGTCGAGGTCCGCGAGAGAGGTCGCGTTGCTGAGGCCGACGCGCTCCAGCCCGCGCCCGTTCGACGACGCGGCGTAGCGCGCGGCCCACACGAGTTCCGGCAACTGGTCGGCGGCGGCTTCGGCCCGCAGCGCGCCGCACACCACGCCGCGGTCCCCGGGTACCTCGCGGATGAGGTTCCAGTTGTCGGGGCCGGCGATGAGGTCGAACAGGTACGACTGGTACGGCGCGCCGAGGACCGCCTCGGGGCCTGCCGCCCAGGCCGAGCCGCCGGTGACCACCAGCATGGCGTGCAGGCCGACGGGTTCCGCGAGCAGGTGCGACTGGGTCGCCGCGAACAGCTCCCGCTCGATCACGTTGGTATTCGGCGCCGGGTAGCCACCGATCAGCACGACGTCCGGTTCCTCGATCAGGGCCATCTGGCAGCCCGCGGCAGCGAGCGCCCGGAGCTCGGCGGCGAGGTACGACGCCATCTCGAGCGTGAAGTCCTCGCGCTGCAGGGCGGACTGGTCGTCGTGGACGCGACGCGACAGCGAGTACGGCCCCGGGATCGGCTGCGCCACGACCCGGTCGGACAACAGGGCCGCCGCCTGCCACGTCCGCACGAGGTAGCCCTGCGGCCCGAGGTCGTTGGCGGCGAGGGCACGCAGGAGGGCCCCCCCGGGATCGGGGAAGCGCACGCTCCCGTCGGTGACGACGTCGAGCCCGGCGTCGACCTGCACGCCGACCACACGCGCGACGAGATCGTCGATGGCCGCGCCCAGCGCATCGACTGCCACGGTCTCGGCGGCCACGTCGGCCTCCAGCTCCGTCAGGGGGACCCCGGCCGCGGTGACCCTCGGCCATCGACCGTTGAGCATCGAGAACATCGCTACCCCCAGACCCCCACACCGATGGTCCACAGCACGAGCATCGCCACCCCGAGCGCCACCAGGCCGGCCCCGCGGATGGCCAGGGTCCCGGTGTTGCCGAAGGCCGGCACCGAGGTCCCGGGTGTCGGTCCGGGCTTGCGCCACAGGGAGCGCAGCGTGGGCACCCGCGTGGGCGCGAACAGGAAGCCCATCACGAGGCCGGTCACCAGGCCGCCGATGTGGGCGAAGTTGTCGACGTTGGGAATGATGAACCCGAGCAGCAGGTTGAACACCACGAGCCCCGTGAGCTGGCCCAGGAAGCCCCGGCTCTGGCGGTCGAGGACGGGGTGGTGCACCCGCTCGGCCGCGACGAGGAGGCCGAACAGGCCGAAGATCGCGCCCGACGCACCGACCGCGAGCGCGGCGGAGCCAAAGGCGAACGACGCGAGCGAGCCGCCCACGGCGAACAGCAGGTACAGCGCGAGGAACGTCCAGCGCCCGTACAGCCGCTCGACGAACGGGCCCGCCAGGTACAGGAAGTACATGTTGAACACGAGGTGGAGCGGCATCTCCGTGAGCGGCGAGTGGACCAGCGCGACCGTCCACAGCCGCCACAGCTCCCCGGCCGCGACCAAGGGCTTGTTGAGCATCAGGAGATTGAACAGGTCGATGCCCGCCTGGCCGGCGAAGTTGCAGGTCAGCGAGACGACGACGGTCACCGCGAGGACGACCATCGCGATCGAGAGTCCCTGCTCCCCGCGGGCACGGGCGAAGTACCGCCCGGCGGCACCCTTGTCGCCGGTCTCCTTGGACAGCCAGCCCAGCCGCGAGGCGATCTCCGCCTTGTCCAGCTCGGGGGCGCGCTTCTCGGCCTCGCGGTAGGCGTCGATCGCCCCCTGGAGGTTGTCGGCCCGCACGCGCGCCGCCGCCACGTTGCGCCAGGCCGGGTAGGTTGCGGGATTGTCGGGCAGGCGGGTCGCCTCTTCCCAGGTCGCGAGGGCCTGCCAGTCGTCGTCGAGGCGGTGGAGGGCCTCGCCCAGGCCGACCAGCGCCGCCCCGGTGATGGCGACGTCGTTGAACCCGACGATCCGCTGGTACAGCCGGGCGGCGTCGATGAAGTCCGCCGAGGTCATCAGCTGCGACGCGTGATCGAGGCCGGCGAGGGCCGTCTCGCGTGTCAGCGGACCGTCCTGCGCGAGGGTGGCGCGGAGGTCGAACGGCGGCTGCGCGGTCACGGGCGCGACTGTACAGGAGGCAGGCCGACCCGGGCGCCGCGCAGTGGTCGGGGTTCGGCGGACCGGACGGGCTAGACTCGCCCGGCATGTGCGGGCGCTTCACCCAGCAACGGCCGACGTCGGAGATCGCGAGCATCTTCGAGGCCGACGACCTGTTCGACGACCCGGGTGGCCGGTTCAACGTGGCGCCCACGGACCCGGCGGCGGTCGTCGTCCAGCGCGACGATCGCCGGGCGGTGGTCGGCTATCGCTGGGGCCTGATCCCGGGCTGGGCGGACGATCCGCGGATCGCGTCGCGGGCCTTCAACGCGCGGTCGGAGTCCATCGCCACCAGCCCCCTGTTCCGCGACGCGTACCGTCGTCGCCGATGCCTCGTCCCGGTCGACGGCTTCTACGAGTGGCTCCGCGACGGAAGCCGCCGCCAGCCGGTGCGGATCTTCGATCCCGACGAGCGGCCACTGGCCCTGGCCGGCCTGTGGACGGGGCGGCAGGACCCGGAGTCCGGCGAATGGCACCGGACGTTCACGATCGTCACGACGCGCCCGAACGCGTTCATGACCCCCATCCACAACCGGATGCCGGTCGTGGTCCCGCCCGAATCGTGGGCGGCCTGGCTCGATCCGACGGTGCGTGACCCGGGCGAGGTGCGCGCCCTCCTCGAACCCCGCGACGACATCGCGCTCGACGCCCACCCCGTCCCGCCGCTCGTGAACAACGTCCGCAACAACGGCCCGGAGCTGGTCGCGAGGGTCGAGCCGGCCGACGCCGGGCTCGGACTCGCCTAGACCGAAGGCTCGAGCGCCTCCCAGCCGGAGGCATCCACGGCGGCGGCGAACGCCCGGGCGGGCTCCGCCCCATGATCGAGGCCGGCGGCGTAGGTGCCGACCAGCCGGGCGAACGCGCCGTCGTCGGCCTCGTCAGGTGCCGCCAGGATGGTTGCTTGGCCAGACACGTCGGGCGGGTCGGCGTCCGCGGCCGTGAGCAGGATCAGGTGGGCGCCGGTGAAGCCGGCCGACTCGATGGCGACGGGGATGGCGGCTGACGGCACGTCGTCGGTCACGACGAGGACCCCGAACGCGGTCAGGTACTGGAGGCCGAGCGAGACGTCGGCCGCATCGAGCGCGGGCCCGATCGCCGCGGGCGCCGGACCAGATTGGTCCCCGCCCGGCTCGTCGTCGGTCGCGGCCAGCGCCTCGATCACCGGTGTGGGCCGGGACGGATCGCGGAGGACCGCGACGTGTCCGATGCCCGCGCGCGCGAGCCCGAGCATGACGGCGTCACCCGTGGGGTCGTCGCCGGCGCGTCCGACGACCTCGACCCGCGCCCCGAGGGCCGCCGCGGCGAGCGCGATCTCGCACGCGCGCCCCGCGGGAGCCGGCTCGTCGCCCAGACGCCAGGCGAGGCCGCCGACGATCACGATCACACGGCAAGCCTACCCGGTCAGGACTCGCCGGATCCGCCGCCGTGCTCCGAATCGCCGCCGTGACCCGAGTCGTCGTCGGGCGTCTCGGTCGGCTCCGGCGTCTCGGTCTCGTCCTCGTCGTCGTCGCCACCGCCGCCAGGCCCGCTGTGATCGCCGTCGTCGCCCCCGTCGTCGTCACCGCCACCTGACCCGCCCGACTCCTTGGTCGGCTTAGGGGTTCGCTGGCCGCCGTTGTCGTCGCCGGACCCACCGCCGCCGGGCCCGCTGTGGTCATCTGCGTTGTCGGTGGGCTTGGGCGTGTCGGCCGGCTCCGTCGGCGTCTCGTCGGGCGCGACGGGCTCCACCGATGCAGGGGGCTGCGTCGTGGGTTCTTCGGTCCGCGGCGGCATCGACGGCACCGAGTTCCCGTCCGGCGTGGGCGCCGCGTCGATCGACGGTTGCGGCGACGGCACGCCGGCCTCGCCCTGCATGAACCCGAGTGCCCCCGCGGTCGCGACGCCGGACCCAGCGGCCAGCCCGACCACGACCAGCACCAGGGCGAGCGCCTGCGCGCGGACCGCGACCGGGAACCCGGACCGCGTCGACACGCGCCAGGCGTCCGCGAACGACGCCAGGAACGCGCCAATCGCGCCGTGCCGCAGCGCGTGCCCGGCCGCCCGCGCGGGCGCCGGCACCGGTTCGGCCTCCACCGAGGCCATGACGCGGTCGACGAAGTCAGCGCTGAACGCCGCGCCCGTCTGGCCGCCGATCCCCTCGAGCTCGCGCGCGATCCGGGCCTCGGCCGCGAGATCATCGGGGGGCGCGTCGGCCACGCCATCGAGCTCGCGCGGGTTGAACGGCTGCGTCATCGGTCGGTCTCATCGAGGGTGCGACGGAGCCGTGCCAGGCCGCGGTGCAAGTGGGTCTTCACGGTGCCCAGCGGCCGGTCCGTCGCCGCGGCGATCTCGAGCAGCGAGCGCTCCGCGAAGAAGCGCATCGCGACGACCTC
>DATDJA010000482.1:0-2296 GCA_036520795.1 Candidatus Limnocylindrales bacterium | reverse complement strand
TGGACCTCGTCCTCCGAGAGGCGGATCTCGCGGAGCGTCGGCAGGTCGTCGTCCGCGGCGTCGCCGTCCGGCGGGAGCACGAGGGCGCGCCCGTCGCCGTAGAGGGTGAACTCCGGGACACGGCTCATGACCGTTTGCAGGCGGACGAAGCCGCCTCGGGTCCCGGCGCGCAGGACCACGTCGTTGGGGCCGGTCGGGTGGGCGATGGCGTCCGCCGGGAGCGATGCGGAGGCCGTCGGGGACGGCGTGGCTGAGCCGGGCGAAGCGGCGGCCGGGGGCGACACCACCTGCGTCGCCGGCGCGACCCCGCCGCACGCCGCGACGAGCGAGGCGGCGACGAGCGTGAGTGCCGTGATGGGAGCGGTCCGGCCGAGTCGGGCGCGTTGGGACATGGCGCCCGGACGCCGGGATCGTGCGCTCGGTTCCCATGCCACAATCGGTCCATGGTGCGTGACCTGCAGCGGCCCCTGCGCGAGGCATGGATCGTCGACGCGGTCCGGACCCCGATCGGACGCTACGGCGGCGCGCTGGCGGCGGTCCGGCCCGACGATCTCGCGGCGGTCGTGATCGCGGCGATCGTCGAGCGGACGGGCGTCGACCCGGCGGCGATCGAGGACGTCGTGTTCGGCTGCGCCAACGGCGCGGGCGAGGACAACCGCAACGTGGCGCGCATGGCGCTGCTGCTCGCCGGGCTGCCGGTGGAGGTCGCGGGCCAGACGGTGAACCGCCTGTGCGGTTCGGGGCTGCAGGCGGTCAACACGGCGGCCCACGCGATCGGGGCGGGCGATGGCGAGGTGTTCGTGGCCGGTGGCGTCGAGTCGATGACCCGGGCGCCGTACGTGATGCTCAAGGCCGAGGGCGCCTGGGATCGCGGCCCGCGGACGGTCGAGGACACGACCCTCGGCTGGCGATTCGTGAACCCGCGAATGCACGAGGCCTACCCGCCGATCTCGCTCGGCGAGACCGCGGAGTGCGTCGCCGACCAGTGGACCGTCTCGCGCGAGCGCCAGGACGCCTTCGCGCTGGAGAGTCAGCGACGCGCGATCGCGGCGATCGAAGGCGGTCGGTTCGACGGCCAGTTGGTCCCGGTCAACGTGTCGGGCCGCAAGGGCGCGGTCACCGTGGTCGACCGCGACGAGCATCCCCGCGCCGACACCTCGGCCGAGGCGCTGGCGGCGCTCAAGCCCGCGTTCAAGGCGGGCGGAACGGTCACCGCGGGCAACAGCTCGGGCATCAACGACGGGGCGGCGGCGCTGCTGTTGGTCGAGGCGGACCGCGCCCGCGCGATGGGTCTGCGGCCGATGGCGCGTGTCGTCGCGACGGCCGTCGCGGGCGTCCACCCCGACGTGATGGGCATCGGGCCGGTGCCGGCCGTGCGCAAGGTCCTGGCGCGGGCCGGCCTCGAGGCCGGTGACCTCGACGTCGTCGAGATCAACGAGGCGTTCGCCAGCCAGTCGGTCGCGTGCATGGACGAGCTGGGCCTCGATCCCGAGCGCGTGAACCCCAACGGCGGCGCGATCGCGCTGGGCCATCCGCTCGGGGCATCGGGCGCGCGCCTCGTCACGATGGTGGTCCACGAGCTCGACCGGACCGGCGGGCGCTATGGGCTGGCGACAATGTGCATCGGCGTGGGCCAGGGGATCGCCACGATCGTGGAGCGTATCGAGCCCTAGGCGAGGCTGGGACGATCGGGGTGCTGGACGAAACCCGTTGCGGTGCGTACGATCGGAGCGTTCCCGGGCCGTGCGGGCCACGGGGCGTAGCGACCCGAGGAGATCTCACGTCATGATCGACGCCCAGCCGACCGTCGTCTCTCTCAGCGACGCCGCAGCCGTCAAGCTGCGCGAGCTGACGAAGGACGAGCCGAATCCCCAGATCGGGCTGCGCGTCTACGTGTACTCCGGCGGCTGCTCGGGCTACCGCTACGGGATGATGCTCGAGGACGCGCCGACGTCGGACGACAACGTCCTGAGCGCGAACGGCGTCCGCGTCTACATCGACAACAACAGCGTGCCCCTCATCCAGGGCAGCGAGATCGACTACGTCGACACGCTCATGGGGGCAGGCTTCACAGTCAACAACCCGAACGCCGTCTCGGGCTGCGGCTGCGGTTCCAGCTTCAGGACCGCGGACGACGCCGGCCAGGCGCGGGGCTGCTCGCACTGACCCTCCGGGCGCCGGTGGCGCTCGCCTCGAGTCGCGCAGGACGCCGTCGGGATCGCCCGGCGGCGTTTTGATGTCCCGTTGCCGGCGCCGCCGATCCCGCCGACGGCGTACCCTGCGCGAACGATCATGC
>DATDJA010000481.1:0-2860 GCA_036520795.1 Candidatus Limnocylindrales bacterium | reverse complement strand
GCGCCACCCGCCTGCGCTCCGCGCGTGAGCTGATCGCGCGGGCTGGGAGTCTCGCTGCGGCCGAAAGCCCGAGGGCGGCACCACCGACGGCGAGCCCGGCGCGGCG
This sequence comes from Candidatus Limnocylindrales bacterium, assembly GCA_036520795.1. Lineage (GTDB taxonomy): Bacteria > Chloroflexota > Limnocylindria > Limnocylindrales > CSP1-4 > CAIXZV01. Next base: position 2,754 of record DATDJA010000481.1, on the reverse strand, counting down.
CGGCCGAGCGGCGGCCAGGACGGGCGCGACGGCTGCCGCGAACGCCACCGCGCCCGAGCCGGCGGCGACGTCGGCCGACGCGGACGGCGCCGGCGACGCCAGCGCAGAGGCAGAGCCGGAGCGCAAGGCCTCGGCCGCCGAGCGCCGCCGCGCGCTCGGTGTCCTGCTGGACGTGTGGCGCGGCCTCGCCCGGGACCTCGCCCTCGCGGAGCTCGGCGCGGTGCGATCGATCCGCGACGTCGCGCTGCTCGAGGAGCTCACGGCCACCGCATCGACCGCTGCCTCGGGGGCGTTCGCCGCGTTCCTCGGTAGGCTCGCGCGGGCGGGCGAGCTGCTCGAGGCGAACGTGAGCCCGGAGCTCGTCCTCGACGTCCTCCTCGTGCGCTGGCCGCGCGCGAGCCGATGAGCGATCCGCGCGAGCGCGTCGAGGTCGTGGTCCATGGCCGTGTCCAGGGCGTCGGCTACCGCGTGTTCGCGCTCCGCGAGGCGATGGCGCTCGGTCTCGACGGGTTCGTCGCCAACGAGCTCGACGGCAGCGTTCGGGTCGTTGCCGAGGGACCGCCCGCCGACCTCAACGCACTCGTCGACCGTCTCGAGGCCGGCCCGCCCGCCGCCCTGGTCGACCGTTTCCTCGCTCGCCGCGAGCCAGCGCGCGGGCTCGGCGCGGGCTTTCGGATCGAGAGCCGCGGCCACCGCGGCGACTAGAACCGCGTTCGAATCGCCGAATGCGGTGCGCCCTGGCACCACACGGGACTGATGCCCGCACAAACCCGGACGACGCTCCCATTCCCGGTTGACCCCGATCCGGGGCACGTTGGTCGCGATGGATACCCAGACCCCTGCCGAGGTGCTGCCGAGCCTGTATCGCGAGGTCCTCGAGACCGTCGCGCGGCTCGAGCGGGCCGGCCAGCGTGACGTGGCGTGGGATATCCGCCGCCGAGCGTTGCTCGCCTATTCCACCCAGTGGAACGCGCACGGCCGGCGATCCCTCGAGAAGCTCAACCGCGAGGCCCGCGGCGTGCTCGCCTCCAAGCAGGTCGGCGCCGCATCCGCCCTGGCAACCGGCAACGAACCGGCCTGACCGCCTGACGCCGGTCTGACGGCCGGCGTGCCGGGCACCCGCAGGGCGCCCGACGTACGCTGGCGGTGATGCCGCCGCCCACCGTCGCCGACCTCGTAGAGCGCACCCTCCTGGGGTTCGATGCCCTGGCCGCCACCGCCGAGGCGGTCGCCGACGAGTGGCAGTACGTCACCGACCTCGGAACCGTCTGGAAGGCCCGCATCCGTGCCGTCGGGGATGCTCGCGGCACCGAGCCCGCGCCCGCCGGCGCCGCGGCTGCGATCGACGCCGTTGTTGCCGAAGCGGGCCGGATCACCGATCCGCACCGGGCGATCGACTGGTTGTCGACGCTGCCGCAGGTCGCCCTCGCGGCGGTTGGCGAGCCGGCCTGATGCGGTTCGCCGATGCGCGCCCCGACGGCCGAGCCGTCGTGTACGCCCACATCCAGGCGGATCCGCTGGTGCTGTCGGCGGCCGAGCTCCTGGCGGCGGCGACCACGACCCAGCGCCTGCTCGCGCGCGCGGCGATGAACGGCGAGTCCACGGACGCAGCGACGTGGCGGGCGATGTTTCCGGCGCTGTTCGGGCCCGCCGCGCCGGGCCCCGACGACCCCACACGGATCCGCTCCGAGGCGATCCTCGAGGTGTCGCTGCAGGTCGCCGACCGCGGCGAGCAGGCGCGCAGCCAGTACCGTGGCGCGATCGTCGAGGCCCTGACCGAGCGGCTCGTTGCCACGCGGACGGGCCCGGTGCGGCGCGAGCGACGGATCCTGTTCGATGGCCGGCCCGCCGAGATTCACCCGTACGACGTGACCGTGGAGGGCGATGCCGCGGGCGAGGCATGGGACTGCAAATGGGGGGCCCGCGGGATCAAGGCGGACGTGATCCACCAGCTCGACGACGCCCGGCGGGGCGCGGGGGAGGACGAGGCGCGCCTGGTCGTCGGGCTGGTCGTGTTCGATGCTCGTCGCTCGTGCGAGGTCAGGATGGTGCGAGAACGAGGGGCGGTCGCGCTCGAGGGGCTCAAGCTGATCGGGCTCGAGTCGCTCGATCGCCTGGCCGGGCGGAAGCCCGCGTGAGCGCGGCAGGCGGGGAGGAGGACGACCCGAAGGCGGCCAACCGGACGGCCACGGTCGCGTATCGCGTCCGCTTCGACGAGTGCGGGCCTGACGGCCTGGCTCGGACGTCCGCGATGCTGCGCTACGCCCAGGACGTGGCCTGGATCCACTCCGAACGCCTCGGGTTCGACCGGGCGTGGTATGCGGCTCGCAGCCTCACCTGGCTGGTGCGCGCCGCGCAGGTGACGATCCTTCGCCCGGTGCCCCTGGGCACGACCCTGGATGTTGCCACGACGGTGTCCGGGTTCCGCAAGGTGTGGGCGCGTCGCCGGACCGACGGGCGGCTCGCGGACGGCACACTCGCGTTCTGGGCGCACACCGACTGGGTGATCATCGATGCCCGCGGCCTGCCGACGCGCGTCCCGGCAGAGTTCCCCGAGGTCTACGGCACCATGCCCGGCCCATTCGAGCCCGGGCGAGTCGCGCTGCCGCCAACGCCACCTGGAGCCTCGACCCATCGCGGGCTCGTCCGGCCACAGGATCTCGACCCGCTGGGTCACGTCAACAACGCCGCCTACCTCGACTACCTCGAGGAGTCGCTGCTCTCCGCCGGCGACGAGGCCGCCGCCGCCGTCAC
>DATDJA010000480.1:0-4575 GCA_036520795.1 Candidatus Limnocylindrales bacterium | reverse complement strand
GAGGGTCTTCGCGGCGGCCGCGGCCGCGACGCGGTTGCCGGCGTAGGTGCCGCCGTGGCTGACGTTGTCGGGCAGCATCGCCATGACCTCGTCGCGGCCCGCGAACGCGGCCGCCGGGTAGCCGTTCCCCATGGCCTTCGCGTAGGTCGCAAGATCCGGCGTGATGCCGAAGTACTCGGCCGCGCCGCCCTTGGCGAACCGGAACCCGGTCTTGACCTCGTCGAAGATCAGCAGGATCCCGAACTCCTCGGTCAGGGCGCGCATCGCCTGGTGGAAGCCCGGCGCGGGCATGATCCCCTGGGCGTTGCCGAGGACGGGCTCGACGATGATGGCGGCGATCTCCTCGCCGTTGCGCTCGAACAGGCGGCGCAGGAAGTCGATGTTGTTGTAGCGGGCCGGGATGATGGTCTCGGCCACGGCGTCGGGGATGCCCCGGCCCCAGCGGAGCGCGACCGGGTTCTCCTCGTCGCCCAACTCGCTCATGTCGTTGGGCCCGACGCTGATCAGCGCGTAGTCGTGGACGCCGTGGTACTGGCCCTCGAACTTCACGATCTTGTCGCGTCCGGTGAAGGCGCGCGCGATGCGCATGGCGTGCATCGTGGCCTCGGTGCCGGACACCGTCATGCGCGCCTTGGCGACCCACGGGTTGAGCTCCTTGACGAGCTCCATCGCCCGGACCTCGTCCTCGCTCGTGAGCGAGAAGCTCACGCCCAGGCGCATCCGCTCGTTGACGTAGTCGTCGACCCGCTCGTCACCGTGGCCGAGGATCACCGGGCCGTAGCCCATCCGGAGGTCGATGAACTCGTTGCCGTCGATGTCCCAAACCTGCCCGCCCTTGCCTCGATCGACATAGACCGTGTCGTCGCCCCAGGCCCGGAAGTTCGAGTCGGTGCCACCCGGCAGCGTCCCCAAGGCCCGGCGATACATCGCCAGCTGGCGCGCTCGCTTGAGCGCCGGGACGGAATGGGCGGCGGGTTCGGCGGTCATGCTTCCTCCAGGCTACGAGCCCCGGTCCCCTGCAAGGGGCGACGTCACCGACCCGAGGTGACGGCACGGGGGGCCAGCAACGTGGCGCGTCGCACGGAACGCGCGTTGCGGGCAGTGGAACGACTGGCCTCGATCCTGCCATAGGCCTTCGAGCCCCGTCAACACGAATATCGTCATGCATCGCGACGCAGCCTGCGAATCCCGTACCCGCAGGCCCTGATCCAGCCGATCCGCGTACATTGACGGCCATGGCACCCGCCCGTTCGATGCGCCCCCTGCCCCACACCCCGCCCGGCGCCCCCGCGGGCGGCAGCTACTGGTTCACCACCGGCGACGCGGGGCCCGTGCGACCGGCGGTCGAGGGCCCCACGGTGGTCGACGTCGCCATCGTCGGGGCCGGTTTCACCGGCCTGTGGGCCGCCATCCGGCTGCTCGAGACGGAGCCGTCGCTGCGGGTCGCCGTCCTCGAGGCGGATCGCGTCGGGGCGGGCGCCAGCGGCCGCAACGGCGGCTTCTGCGCGGCATCGCTGACCCACGGCCTGGGCAACGGGCTGCTCCACTTTCCGGGCGAGATCGACGTCCTCGAGGAGGAGGGCCGGCGCAACCTCGCGGAGGTCGTCGCGTTCGTGGGCGACGAAGGCATCGACTGCGATCTGGAGAGGACGGGCGTCCTGGACGTCGCCACGGAGCGATGGCAGGTGCCGGAACTGCGGGAGTGGGTCGAGCTGGCGGCCGGGCACGGGACCGAGCTCGAGTTCCTCGATCGGGATGCGATCCAGGCGGCGGTCCACTCCCCGCGCTGGCTCGCCGGCGTCCGCGCCGGCCCTGATCACACGGTCGTGCTCAACCCGGCCAAGCTCGCCTGGGGTCTCGCGGCCGCCGCCGAGCGTCGCGGAGCGAGCATCGCGGAGGGAAGCACTGTCACAGCGCTCCAACGCCGCGCCAGCGGCGTGCGGTTGACGACCAGTGCGGGCGCGACCGTCGACGCCGGCCACGTCCTCGTGGCCACATCCGCGTACAGCGGCTGGATGCGGCGCCTCGTTCCCCTGTTCGTCCCGGTCTACGACTACGTCCTGATGACCGAGCCCCTCACGCCCGACCAGCGGGCGTCGATCGGCTGGGCGGGTCGCGAGGGCATGTCCGACTCGGGCAACCAGTTCCACTACTTCCGCCTGTCCGCCGACGACCGGATCCTGTGGGGCGGCTACGACGCGATCTACCACCCGGGCAACCGCGTCAAGCCGGCCTACGACCAGCGGCCAGCAACGTTCCAGAAGCTCGCGGACCAGTTCTTCGACGCGTTTCCGCAGCTCGAGGGGATCCGGTTCACGCACGCGTGGGGCGGCGCCATCGACACGACGACGCGGTTCACGGTCACGTTCGGCGAGGCCCTCGGCGGGCGCGTCCACTACGCGCTGGGCTACACCGGCCTGGGCGTCGGCTCGAGCCGCTGGGCGGCCGGCATCCTGCGCGACCGCCTGCTGCGCCCAGACTCGCCGCTCCTTAGCCTCGAGCTGGTCCGATCGCGGCCGTTCCCGATCCCAACGGAGCCGTTCCGCACTCCCGCGGTCGAGATCATGCGCCGGGCCGTCATCCACGCTGACGACCACGAAGGTCGTCGATCATGGTTCCTGCGCGTCATGGATCAACTCGGGATCGGCTTCGATAGCTAACTCCCTCATCCGCTCCACGGTGCGGTGCCGGGCCAGCGCCCGCGTAGGCGCGTGGTGGGAGGGCGATGTCGGGCCGAAGGCACGTGAATCGCCCGAGCACCACGCGCCGAGAGCGGGCGCTCAGGGGGTCGGCGTCACCCACCGCGGCAGCTCCTTGGTGAGGATCGCGAGGGGGAGCGTGCCGTGGCCGATGATCTCGTCGTGGAAGCGCTTGAGGTCGAAGCGGGCGCCGTCGCGCGCCTCGAGCTCCCGGCGCAACCGGCGGATCTCGCGCATCCCGGTCATGTACGACAGGGCCTGGCCTGGCCAGGCGATATAGCGGTCGGTCTCGATGACGGCGTCGGTCTCGGACAGGCCCGTGTCGAGCAGCCAGTCGATCGACTGCTGGCGTGACCAGCCCAGGCCGTGCATCCCGGAGTCGACGATGAGCCGCGACGCGCGCCACGCCTGGGCATCGAGCATCCCGAAGCGCTCGGCCGGTGTCCGGTACAGGCCCAGCTCATCGGCCAGCCGCTCGGCGTACAGGCCCCAGCCCTCGGCGTACGCACCGCCGCCGGCGGCGCGCGCACCGAGCCGGCGGAACACGTTGAGGCCCGGGTGCTCCATCTCGAGGCTGATCTGGAAGTGGTGGCCCGGGATCGCCTCGTGGAATGTGGTCGCGGCGAGCTTCGAGTAGGTTCGGCTCGGCAGGTCGTAGGTGTTGATGTAGTAGGTGCCCGGGCGTGATCCGTCCAGCGCCGGCGGGAAGTAGTACGCGAACGGCGCGTCCTTCTCCTTGAACGCCTCGACCGGGCGCACCTCGCAGGCGGCGCGGGGCAGCCGTCCGAACACCTGCGGCGCGACCTCCGCGGCCATCGCGATCTGGGCATTGACGTGCTCGATCAAGACCTCCGCCGTCGGCGCCTGGTTGGCCGGGTCCGTGGCCAGCCTGTTGCGATAGGCGTGGACGTCGCCGTCGAAGCCCTCGGCGTCCGCGATGACCCGCCGCTCCTCGTCGATCGCCTCGAGCTCGTCGAGCCCCACCCGGTGGACGTCCTCGGGCTCCATGGCCAGCGATGTCCAGGCACGGATCCCGTGCCGGTACAGCTCCTTGCCGTCGGCCATCGACACGAGGCCAGGCCGCTCGCGCGTCGCCGCGTAGTACGGACCCTTGAGGGCCTCGAGCAGCCGGTGGTCGGCCGGGTAGACGACTTCCCGGACGACGTCGCGCACCCGCTCGCGGTCCTGGTCGCTGGCGACGTTGGCCATCGCCGGGACGATGGCGTCGCCGATCGGGATCGCCAGCATCCGCTCGAGCTGCTCGATGGTCCGGTCGGCGACGATCCGGGCCGCCGTTCGCCCCGATCGCAGGCCGTCGGCCATGATGTCGATGTGGGCGTCCATGTAGGCGCCGTACCCGCGCAGCCGGGCCAGGAACGCGTCGAGGCGCTCGGGCGTATCGGCGGGCTGGAACTGCGTCAGCTGCGAGAGCAGCGTCTGGGGCCCGCGGATCTGGTCGACCACCAGGATCTCGCGATAGGCGATGTCGTCGGCCTCGATGGCGATGTCCGCGACCAGCGTCAGGATGTCCCGGGTGATCCGGTCCTCCTCCGACAGCCCGTCGGGCGAGACGTCGGCGGCCTCCTGGCGAACCCGCTCCATGAGGCGCCGCTCGGCGGCACGGCCCTCAGGCCCGGGGTCGTCGAGGCGGTCGTTGTAGCGTTCGTCGCCGTAGACCGTCGCGGTCGTCGGTGATAGCCGGAGGACGTCCTCCCAGTAGCGCGAGGCGATCTCGTCGATGACGGACGGGGCGGTGGTGGAGTCGGTCACGGTCACGCTTCCCAAGCTGCGGGCGGAGGAATGGAGGGCGGGCCCGGCGGCTCTAGCCTACCGGCCCGGGGGTCGCCAGGCGGCCGTCAGCCGCCGAACAGGGCGA
>DATDJA010000479.1:0-9698 GCA_036520795.1 Candidatus Limnocylindrales bacterium | reverse complement strand
CTTCATCGGTTGGGCGGTCGCCGTGGCCGTCGTCTGGAGCGGCGTGCCGGACTCTGACGCGCGTGGCCAGCGGGCTCTCTGGGCGGTCGTGCTCGCCGTGGGTTCGATCGTCCTCGGCATCGTCATCCTGTGGGTCTGGTCGCACGTCGAGGGCGGCGTGATGGACCCGTTTGCCTACCTCGACGCACGCTTCGGGCCGATCGCCTACCTCAACGTGATCGTGGCTGGGGTCGTGGCGTACCAGCGAGCGCGCAGAGCCGGGCGGCGAGTCAGACCCGCCCTGACTCCATCGGCCGGTCGCCGGATGTCGCGGCGGCCATCTCCGTGCGAATCGCGGGCGGCGTGAGCTGCTCGCGGAGCAGGCGCCCGAAGCGCGCCTCGCGGTCCGCCGGCGGCACGAGATCGAGCCAGGCCGTCAACAGCGCCTCGCCCTCCGTATAGACGTAGTCGTACAGGCGCCACAGCGGGTGAGAGATGAACTCGACGCGCTTGGCGGCGGTGTCCGGGTTCGCGCGCCCGACCTCGACCTGGTAGGCGATCGCCCGATCGAGTGACACGCCGTCGACGTGGAGCATCAGGGCCGCGTTGATCCGCGTCTCGGTGAGCCGCGCACGTTGCTCGGCGACCGCCGAGTGCCTGGCAGCGGCGGCGAGCAGGGCGTCCCGTTCCTGGGCCATGGACAACCCGGCGACCGGTGCCAGCTCGACCAGGAGGCCGGCCATCTCGTCGGGCGGGACGGCGAAGGCGATCCCGGCGTTGCCGAGGCCCTCCGAGATCAGGCATTCGGGCGTGTTGATGAGCAGGATCGACGCCTCGAGGCGCCCGAGCTCCTCGACCAGGACCTGTTCCTTGGTCGCGTGCTCGAGGTGGTGGCCCGGGTAGGTCTCGTGGGCCATGGTGGCGACGAGGGTCGGGAGCCGGATCGGGAGGTCGAGGTTGAGGTCGACGCGCGACCGGAAACCGCCGTCGTACCAGTTGTAGCCGGACCAGGGCTGGTCGCGGACGAGCGAGACCCGCAGCGCCTCGCCCTCGGGCAGGCCGAAGCGAGCGGCGGCGCGATCACGAAAGCGGCTGACGAGGACGTCGATGACGGCCGACACCCGCTCGGACGGGACCGTCCACGCGGCGTCCTCGGCGGCGAGGCGCTCGGCGAGCGTGCCCGCGCCGGGGAGCGCGGCCTCGAGGCGGGCGGCAGCCTCCTCGAACCGGGCGTCAGGACGCCGTTCCGGGTGGAGCGTCAGGCACCGTGCGACCTGGTCCAGGTAAGCGATGGTCTCACCGGCCTTGACCCTGGCCAGGGTCTCGAGGGCCACCAGTTGGAGGTCGAGCCAGTGACGCCGATCGGGGTCGCGGACCTCGGCCTCGAGGCGGGACCGGAGGGCCGCCGCATCCTCCGCCAGCCGTGCCGGCGACCGGAGCTGCTCCATGTCGACCTTGGCCTTGAGCTCGGCCGGGCCGAAGTAGCCGTCGACGGTCCCGGACAGGTGCTGATCGAGCCGGAGGCCGAGCAGGATGTAGTCGCGGGCGACGGCGTCCGGCGCCGGGACGTCGCGGGTGCCGCCGACCGCCGGGACGCGTTCCCGGCTCAACGCTGGAGCCGGTCGTTGCGGGGCGCGCGCGGGGCGCCGTCGTCGTGGGTGGCGTGGTCCGCGGCCACCCGTCGCGCCTCGTCGAGCCGTGCCTGCATCTCGGGGTCGAGCGGGATCGAGCGGCGCGTCGTCCCGGCGATGTGAGCCTGGGCCTGCGCCGCGACGTCGCCATCGGCCGCCGGCACCTCGCCCATCCCCTGCCCTGCGCCGACGCCGCCGGTCTCGCCGCGGAACGGCATCCCCTGGCGCTCGACGGCGTCGAGGCTCATCCGCAGCGCCGCGGTCTTCTGCTCGGCGACCTCGCGGACGTATGCGGCTTCTTCCTCGGGTGTCATCTCGCGCCCGCGCACGATGCCCTTCGGCTTGCCCACCATCAGCCACGAGAGGTGGTAGCGGTCCATCGTCCCCCAGGCGGTCGCGAGCAGGTCGTCGGACAGCTGGAGCCACGTCTGGAGCGCCGTGAGCGACGGCTGGGCCATCAGGCGCTCGCCCTCGGCGATCAGCTGGCGGGTGCGCAGGATCAGTTCGTCGCGGGTCACGGGTTGGAGTCTAGCCGCGGGGACCCCCCCGACCGACGGTAGCCTTGGGTGATGGCCGACCTCACGCCCCACGACATCGGGTGGTTCGAGTCCACCGACGAGCTGCGCAATTGGCTCGACACCCACCACGCGACCGCGCGCGAGAAGTGGGTGGGCATGCGCCCGAAGGCGGCCGGGCTGGCGACAGTGACCTGGGAGCAGATCGTCGACGAGGTGCTGTGCGTCGGCTGGATCGACGGAATCCGCAAGAAGGCGGACGGCGGCTCGGTGCTCCGGATCACGCCCCGGCGGACCGGCAGCGTCTGGAGCGCCCGGAACGTCGGCCGCGTGGAGGCCCTTCGCGCGGCGGGACGGATGCGGCCCGCGGGCGAGGCAGCGTTCGGTGAGCGGCGCGAGGATCGGACGGCGATCTACTCGTTCGAGGGCAACCTGGCGCTCGACGAGGCGGCCGAGGCGGCGATGCGCCGAGATGCCTCCGGCTGGGCGTTCTGGGAGGCGCAGCCGCCCGGCTACCGGCGCCTCGCGACCCACTGGGTGATGAGCGCCAAACGTCCGGAGACACGCGCGCGGCGTCTGGGCCAGCTGATCGAGCTGTGCGCTGCCGGCAGGCGGCTCCCGCAGCTCACGGGTTCGACCCAGCGTCCAACGACGACCTGAGTTCAGCCCTCGACGATGAACCGCTCCCGGTCAGCGCGGGCGCGGAGGGTCCATGGCCCGGGGACACCGTCGCCGATCGGCGCGCCGTCGAAGCGCGTCACGGGCAGCACGCCGGCCACCGACGAGCACACGAAGGCCTCGTCGGCTGCAGCCAGGTCGTCGGGGGTCAGCCAGGTCTCGACGGGCCGAAGGCCGACCTGAGACGCCCAGCGCAGCAGCCACGAGCGCGTCGTCCCGGCGAGGATCGCGCAGTCGAGCGCCGGGGTCGCGAGCTCGACCACCCCTTCGGCCGATGTGCGAACCAGGAAGATGTTGGCCGTCGTGGCCTCCGAGAGGTGTCCGGAGATCGTGAGGAACAGCGCGTCGTCACCGCCGGCACGACGGGCCTCGAGACGGGCGAAGACGTAGTCGGCGCGGCTCGTGGTCTTGAGGGCCGCCAGCGGGTTCTGGGGATCACGACGCACGCTCGACGCCACGATCGACAACCCGCGCGACAGATGGTCGGCGGGCGGCGCGAGGACCGGCCACGCCTGGATCACGATCGTCGCCGTGAGGCGTTCGTCGCGCGGCGGCAGGAGGCCGCGAGACATCCACGCGCCGCGCGAGACCGTGACCCGCACCGAGGCATCGCCATCGGCGCCAGCGAGCCCTTCGGCCGCCAGCAGCTCCCGGATCGCTCGCTCGAGCAACTCCGCCACGTCGTCCGGCAACTCGATCCCCAAACCGTCGGCCGAGCGCTGCAGCCGGGCAGTGTGCTCGGTCAGTTCGGTCAGGCGGCCGCCGCGCGCCCGGAGCGTCTCGAAGATGCCGTCGCCCAACTGAAACGCGCGGTCGAACGCGGACAGGTGCGGTCCATCGGCCGGCAGGAGCGCGCCGTCGACCCACACGTGACGCGGATCCGGGCCACTCACCCTGGGACCTCGACCGCCCCGACCGACGACAGCGGGCCGCGCGCCTTCGCGACCGTCTCGTCCCACTCGGCCTCGGGGTCGCTGCGCCACGTGATCCCGCCACCCACGTGGAGGGTCAACCGCTCGCCGTCCGCGACGAACGTGCGAATCAGGATGCTCGAGCCCATCCGCCCGTCCGGCCCGAGCCACAGCATCGTCCCGCAGTAGGGGCCGCGGCGGACCGGCTCAAGGCGCTCGATGAGCTCCATCGCCCGGATCTTCGGGGCGCCGGTGATGCTGCCGCCGGGAAAGGCCGACGCGAGCAGGTCGAACGCGTCTGCGTCGGGGCGCAGCTGGCCGGTAACCGTCGTGACCAGGTGCTGCACGGCGGCGGTGCGCTCGAGGCGCAGCAGCCGGGGCACGCGCACCGAGCCGGGCTCGCAGACCCGGCCGAGGTCATTGCGCAGCACGTCCACGATCATCACGTTCTCGGCCTGGTCCTTGGGGCTCGCGAGCAGCTCGCGGGCGAGCGCCCGGTCCTGCTCCCGGGTCCGGCCGCGCGGGCGTGTGCCCTTGATCGGGTCCGTGGACACGACGCCCTGGGCATCCACCGAGAGGAACGGCTCGGGTGAGGCCGACAGCAGGGCGCGGGGCCGGCCGTTGGCGGGCGAGGGGCCGATGTCGAGGAAGCCGGCGAACAGGGCCGGGTCGCCGGTCCGGAGGCGGCGGAAGACGGGCCAAGGATCGTCCTCGAACGGAGCCTCGAGGCGGCGGGTCAGGTTCGCCTGGTAGATGTCGCCGCGGCCGATGGCGGAGCGGACGGCCTCCACGTCGCGGACCCAGGCGTCGTGCTGGGTGAGCGAGACGAACGTCGACGGGATCGATGGCGCCGAGGGCTCCTCTCGCGCCACCGACGCCCGCACGCGAGCCTGGATCTCGTCCATCCGCCGCCGCAGGCTCGCAACATCACCGTCGACCGCCCGCGCCGCCAGCCAGGCCACCCCGGTGCGCCGGTCCCAGGCGAGCACCCAATCGTGGAGCGCGAGCCGGAGCATCGGCAGGTGCTGGTCCACGCGCGCGATCTCGGGCAGCCGCTCGAAGCGCCGGCCGAGGTCGTAGCCCAGGTACCCGACGAGCCCGCCGGCGAACGGGGGCCCGGGTGAATCGCCGCCACCGCCCCCGTCCAACCGCGCCAGCATCGACCGTGCCTCGGCAAATGGGTCGGCGCCGTCGGCGGGTGCGTCGACCACCGCGGCCGGATCGGCGGTCAGGTAGCTCCAGCGGCCGGTTCGCCCAGGACGCGCGCTTTCGAGCAGGGCGAGGCCGGGGAGGTCGCGGAACGCTTCCGCCGCGTCCATCGGCGCGATGCCGTCGAGCGTGGGCAACCTGACGCTCGAGGGAGCGCCGGCGGCTCGCTGCGCGGAATGGCCTCTCGGTGGGTTGAACACGCAGCGATGATATGGGGGCCGTCTGCACACCGGCGACGCACCGTCATGGGAGGGAACGTGCCCGCTCGGCAGCTCGGGATCCGCATCGGCCGCCTCGAAGCCGGCCCCAACGACGCGATCACGGATGTGCGCGGCGTGCGGGTGGGCCACACGACGCTGATCGATGGCCATGGCCCGATGGTCGTCGGCCGCGGCCCCGTGCGCACCGGCGTCACCGTGATCCTGCCCCACGGCGACGACGTCTGGGCGGAGCCCGTGTTCTCGGGCTGTCATCGGCTCAACGGCAACGGCGAGCTGACCGGACTCGAGTGGATCCGCGAGGCGGGCCTGCTCGGCGGCCCGATCGCGATCACCAACACCCACAGCGTGGGCGTCGTGCGCGACGCGCTGGTCGCCCACGCCATCGCGCATCGGCGCAGCGGGGGCGGCCTGTGGTCGCTGCCGGTCGTCGGCGAGACGTGGGACGGGCTGCTCAACGACATCGACGGCCTCCACGTCCGCCCCGAGCACGTCGACGCGGCGATTGCGAGCGCGACCGGTGGACCCGTCGCCCAGGGCAACGTCGGTGGCGGGACGGGCATGGTGTGCCACGAGTTCAAGGGCGGCATCGGGAGCGCGTCCCGTGTGGTCGCCGAGGCCGACGGCGGCTGGACCGTCGGCGCCCTCGTCCAGGCCAACTACGGCGAACGGGAGCAGCTTCGCGTCGACGGGGTGCCCGTGGGCATCGAGATCCCGGACACGAGCGTGCCCTCGCCGTACGACGCGGCGGAGGCGGCCGACGACCTGCGCGCCGCTGCCGGCGGTGGCCGTGCACCCGCGATCGAGCCGGGAACGGGCTCGATCATCGTCATCGTCGCGACCGACGCCCCGCTCCTGCCCCACCAGTGCGAGCGGCTCGCCCAGCGCGCGACGCTCGGCCTGGCGCGGATGGGCAGCACCGCGAACCACTCGTCGGGCGACCTGGTCCTCGCGTTCGCGACCGGCAACCGAGGCCTGTCGACGACCGATGACCCGGGGCACGCGGCGCCGATGACCCACGAGGTGCGGATGGTCTCCGACAACCGGATGACGCCGCTGTTCAAGGCGACCGTCGAGGCGACCGAGGCCGCGATCGTGAACGCGCTGCTCGCCGCGGAGACGCTGAGCGGCCGGGACGATGTCACGGCCCACGCCCTCGACCACGAGCGCCTGCTGGACGTCATGGCCCGCTACGGCCGCGGCCCGCGGGCCGCGGGAGGCACCTGATCGGCGGCGAGCCGGAACTCCGGCCCGGGACGGTCGACGACCTGCCGACGATCCGGCGGCTTCTCGGTGCGTACCACAACGATGGATCCGTCGAACGCGCGGACATCGTGGGGCCGTACGTCCGTCACCTCATCGCCAACCACCGGGTCCTGGTCACGACCATCGACGGCGATGTTGTCGCGTACGGCGCGGTGGTCGACGCCGTGCGCGCCGCCCAGCTGTGCGACCTGTTCGTCGATCCCGGACGCCTCGGCCAGGGCCTCGGCCGGCCGCTGCTGACGGCGTTGTTCGAAGGCTCGACGCACCGGACGACGTTCGCCTCGGACGATCCGCGCGCGCTGCCGCTGTATGCGCGGGCCGGGATGTCGCCGCGCTGGGTGTGCCTGTACCTCGACGGCGCCTCGAGCGCGATCGAGGCCCAGCCCGGGCTCGACGTGGAGTCGGCGGAGCCGACTCGGATCGCCGAGCTCGAGCGCGTATGGACGGGCACGTTCCGCCCCGTCGACCACGCGTTCTGGGCGACGCAGGCCGAGGCCGATCCGTTCGTCGTGTCGGACGGTGCGGGGCCGGTCGCCGCGGGCTACGGTCGTGCCCGCCAGGTATCTGATGCCCGGGCGCTCGACCGGCTCGTCGTGCGGCCGGACGCGGATCCTGTCGCCCCCGCCCTCGAGGCGCTCCGACGCATCGGCCGTGGCGGCCCCGTCCACGTCGCCATGCCCGGGCCCAACCCGCTGCTCCAGGCGCTGCTCGAGCGCCGGTTCCAGGTCGTGGACCGCGACCAGTACATGGCGTCGTCCGACGACATCGTCGACCCGATCCACATGTTCCCCAACACGGGGCTGCTGTAGCCCGAATCGAAACGGCGCCGGGTTGCCCCGGCGCCGCTGGATCCCCCCGGTACGGGTGGCCGGCGTTACCCGACCGCGACCGGCTGGGAGACCTCGATGGGCACGCCCACCATCGATCCCCATTCGGTCCAGGAGCCGTCGTAGTTGCGGACGCGCGAGAAGCCCAGCAGCTCGTGGAGGACGAACCAGCTGAGCGACGAGCGCTCGCCGATCCGGCAGTACGCGATCGTGTCGCGGTCGGCGGTGATGCCCTTGGCCGCGTACAGGGCGGTGAGCTCGTCCGCGCTCTTGAACGTGCCGTCCTCGCGGACCTGCTGGGCCCACGGGATCGACGCGGCGCCCGGGATGTGCCCTGCGCGCTGGGCGGTCTCGGTCATGCCGGGAGGGGCGATGACCTCGCCGTTGAACTCGGCGGGACTCCGGACGTCCACCAGCTGCAGCGACGCGTCGCCGACCCGCGGCAGGATGTCGTCGCGGAACGCTCGCAGCGAGAAGTCGGCGTCGGGCAGCTGGTAGCCGGTCGCCGCGTACGACGGCACGTCCGTCGAGAGCGGCAGGTTGTTGTCCAGCCAGAACTTGCGGCCGCCGTTGAGCAGGCGCACGTTGGTGTGCCCGTACAGCTGCAGCTGCCAGTACGCCCAGGCGGCGAACCAGTTGTTGTTGTCGCCGTACAGGACGATGGTGGTGTCGGGGCCGATGCCGCTCGCGCTGAGCAGCTCGGAAAAGTCGGCCTGGGTCGCGATGTCGCGACGCACGCCATCGGACAGCTGGCTTGTCCAGTTCCAGCCCACGGCTCCGGGGATGTGGCTCTGGTCGTAGGCGGTGGTGTCGACATCGACCTCGACGAAGCGGATCGACGGATCGTCCAGGCGGGCTTTCGCCCAGTCGGCCGAGACGAGGACGTCGTCCTTTGCGTAGCCGGTCACGGTCATCGAAGGGTGCTCCAAGGTTGGGAAGGGGAGAACGGATGAGGGGGCGATGCGTCGGCGGGCGCGCGGTCTAGCTGGACCGGACCCGCCCCCTACACGCGCAGCGGCCCTGATGCAGGTCAGCCACCGGTCGCCACGCGATCACGACGTGCGAACGCATCGAGCGCCTGCCGGCACGCGGCCGCAGCCCGCTGGGCCTGGCCCACGATCCAGGGATCGACGCGGCTCGAGTCCTCGATGGTGACGGCGAGGCCGTACGGACCTTCCTCGATCTCGATCCCCGACGCGTTGCGGTAATCCGCCATCCAGTTCGCCTGGAGGGCGATCAGGGCGTCCGCGACGACGGCACGGGTGAACAGCCAGTCGGTATACGCGGCGTTCAGGTGGTCGACGACGTCGTCGAGGCGGATCGCGCGTCCGCGGTCGAGCCGGGCGACGAGGTCGATGACGCGCACGGCCGCGAACGGATCGCCGGCTTCGGCGATGGTCGGCGGCTGGATCCGCGGATCGGGCAGGCCTGTCGGGGCAGGCCGGTCGCCCAGCACCCCGGGCGCGGCGGTCATCGAGGCGGTCATCGAATATCCGAGCGGAATGGTCGGGTTTGGAAGGCTAGCACAGCGCCTCCGGCCTGCCTACACGCGCGTTTCAGGTACCCGGCACCCATCCCGTCAGGCACCCGCCCGATGGCCGGCGAGCCTCCGGAATCGATGCTGCGCTCATCGCCGACACCCGTCGGTCGCAACCCTGGAGAACGACCATGCATCCCGAGACCCTGTACGAGCTGGCGACCATGCGGATCGCCGAGGACCATGCCTACGCCGCCCGCCAGCGCATGGCGCGCGAGGCCCGTGAGGCCCGCAAGGAGGCGCAGGGCGCCAACGCCGATCCGTCCCTGCTGGACCGGATCACGACGGCGCTGCGGAACGCGGTCCGGCCGGTCTCGCGCCCGACCGCCGGCGTTGCGTGATCACTGGGTGCGACCGCAAGCGCAGGATGCGCGGGCGGTCGCACCTCTTCGTTTCCGGGCGAGCGCCCGGCGCGCGACCGCGGAGGTCATGACGGGCACCTGCAGATCCGGTCGATGGTGACCGCCCCCAACTGCATGCACGCCCCAGTCACGGACCGTCCGCCCTGGTCGCCGACAGCGGCGGCCCAGCTCGCGCAAGCGCCTTGACAGGCCGATCCCCCCTCGCCCCCGATCACGAGCAAGCCGCGGCCTCCGGCGGCCGCGGCGAGCCACGCAGTCTCGAGTCGCGACGCCCGCGACCCGATCCATGCGCGTGGAGCTGGAGATCGCGGGCGCATCGCGGATCGTCGACCCAGCGAGCGCCCGCTTCTCCGCGGGTCGCGGTCAGGCGGGCCGGTCAGCAGTGACGCCGGCGCCTCGGGCCGTCGGGCGCGCCGCGTTGCCTGGCAGGCTCGGCGTGGCGCGATCGCCGCGATACCACGCGCGCCAGGCGCGCAGCGTCGCGTCGTCGATCGGGAGGAGCGGCTCATCGGGGAGACGACGCTGCGGCGCGGCATCGCGCGCGGCATCGATCGCCAGGAACGAG
>DATDJA010000478.1:0-2522 GCA_036520795.1 Candidatus Limnocylindrales bacterium | reverse complement strand
GACGCCGAGCTGGCGGCCGCGGCCGCCGGTGCGCGGGGATACCGGCCCGACGCCGTGGCACCGTCGGTCGCCGAGGTGGTCGCTGCGCTTCGCCGTGCGTGATGCCCGGTCTGTGCCACGGCACCGCGGCGTGCGGCTGCTGCACGTTCCTGACGATGCGTCAGCCGCCGGACGCGGTCGGCTCGTCGTCAACGTGCCGCTGACGCACAACTTTGACCCATACGGCGTGGCAGACCCGTCGGGCCTCCGAAGCTGTGCATCCAGCGCACATGCTTGGGGACGCAGCGCCTCGAAGACGCAGGCATGTGCACGGGGCGCACGACCAGGCCGCCGATGTGCACGACGCTCACGAAATCGGTGGGGTGGGCTCCAACACGCAGGCCCGTCGCGCTCAGCTCGACGGGCGCGTCACCCGAACGTCGTCGATGCCGGCCTCGACGGTCGACGCGCCGCCGCCGTCGAGGGCCTCGAAGCGGATCCGGACCGTCTGTCCGGCCCAGGCGTTCATCGAGATCGAGGCCGAGTGCCAGGAGCCAGCGACGAGCGCCGCCGATCCCGTCCGCTCGAACACGACCGTCTGGGTGGCGCCCGCCTCCACGATCGCCCGGAGATGGTCCGCCGACGACGAGTTCGCCGCGTGCGAGAACTGCCAGCGGAACGTGAGCCGCTGGCCCGTGCCGGCGGGAAGCGTGATCGGCGTCGAGCGGATGGTCGTCGATCCGTCGAGGTCCTGGGCTGTCGCCGATGACCCCGCCGCCAGCCCGGTCACGAACGCGTATCGCCCCGACGGCACCGTCGTCGGCTGGAGGGTCGCGCCGCCAGTCCTCGTGCCCGCCGGGTTACCACGCGCCCAGCGGCCAGCGGCCGTCGTCGTCGCGGTGTCGGTCCCGTCCGGGTTCACCTGCCAGCCGCGTGCGACCTCGAGGTCGTCGTCGAACGCCCCGCAGCGCGCGGTTCTGACCTCGTCGCCGAGCACGGTCAGCGGACACCACGCCTTCTCCGCCAGCCACAGGACGGCCTCGCGGTTGCGACCTGTCTCGGGGTCGATCATCCTCGGCTTCGGGTAGTCCGTGACCGACAGCTCGAACGTGTACGCGAAGATCCGATAGATGCCGTACAGGTAGTCGCGCGAACCCCCGCGGGTGATGTACAGGTCGCTCCCCTGTTCGGGCTTGTAGCCGTTGGTCGAGGCCATGTGCCGGCCGATCTTGCGCAGGGCGGCGTGGTCGTCGGGAGTCATGTCCTTCGGGACGTTCTTGTGCGTATAGCCGTACGGCCACATCACCAGCCGGCCGGACTCATGGAACGTGATCGCGGCCCTGATCTGCTGACGTCCGTTGACGACCCGCGACGCCAGGAAGTCGCGCATCGCCCGGGTCTCGGGGGCGGAGAAGGCGTTCGGCCCGTGGTAGGTGATCGCCTCGGGGTTGTTGCTGGTCCGGCCGGCGACACCCCATCGGTAGCCATAGTTGCGGTTCAGGTCCGTGCCGACGGCCGACGAGCCCGGGGTCGGCTGGCGGTTCTTGCGCCAGTAGTGGAAGCGGCCGTCCCGGATGTCGAACTGCGCGCCGTCCGGGTTCATCGCGAACACGATCCAGACCTCGCGGCTGTTCACGATGTCGGTGATCCGCGCTTTCGACCCGTAGTCGTCGGCGAGCCAGTGGAGGATGTGCAGGGTCATCTCGAGGCTCATGTGCTCGTCGGCGTGGTGGAGGCCGTCGTACAGGACCTCCGGCTCGTTCTCGTCGGTTCCGACGTTGTCGCTGATCTTGGCGGCCCAGAGCTTGCGGCCCTGATAGCTGTCGCCGATCGAGAACAGGCGCACGATCGACGGGTGGGCGGCCGCGACCGCCTTGATGTCGTCGACCATCTCGGGGTAGCTGTGGTAGCCCTTCCAGCCGTCCGGGAACTCGTTCGCGGCCAGGGCCGTGGCGGGGGCGATGGCCGGCACGACGAGGGCGATCGCGATCGACGGGAGGAACACGAGGCGGCGCAGGAGACGATGCATGGGACCAGCATGCGGGGTCGTGTCGAGTCCGGGACGCCGGACGATGGTCCCGGTCGCAGCACCCGGACTAGACTGGCGGCAACGTCGACCTCGAGCGCCCTCCGCCAGCCATGCGGACGGTCGCCCTCACGGGAGCCCTGCGATGACCGCTGAGCGGATCAAGATCACCTACGCGACCCTGCGCGCCGACAACGAGGACCTCCAGGTCGCCTACGAGGCCGGCCTGGAGCGGGCGAAGGGGCGGCTCGGCGCCTATCACCGCAACTTCATCGACGGCGAGGAGCGCGACGGCGAGGGCTCGTTCGAGCTGCGGTCACCCATCGACAGCGACCTCCTGGTCGGAACGTTCGCCCGCGGCACACGTGCTGACGTCCAGGACGCGATCAGGGCCGCCCGCAGGGCGCAGCCGGCCTGGTTCCGGCTCGGGTGGGAGAAGCGACTCGAGATCATGAAGCGCGCGGCGGACCTGATCTCCGAGCGGCAGATGGAGTACGCGGGCCTGATGGCCGTCGAG
>DATDJA010000477.1:0-5986 GCA_036520795.1 Candidatus Limnocylindrales bacterium | reverse complement strand
GGCGCCCGGACCAACCACCTGTGCTTCGACCTGTACGACCTGCCCCAGATCCCGCACCGGATCGCCGAGGAGCTGGGCGGCGCCGCGCGGTTCCTGATCCGGGAAGGGGAGTGCCCGTACTGCCGGCTCGTGCGCGAGGAGGTGCGGCGCCCGGACCACCTGCTGTACGCCGACGACCACGCCGTCGCGTTCGCCCCGTACGCCTCGCGCTCGCCGTTCGAGGTGTGGGTCGTCCCGCGCCGCCACGACGCCGACTTCTCCCGCGCGTCCGACGCGGATCTCGCTGCGGCCGCCGAGGCGCTTCGTCAGGTGCTCGGCCGGCTCGCCGCCAGCCTCGACGGCCCGCCCTACAACCTCGTCCTGCACAGCGCGCCGCTCCAGGAGTCGGTCGACGCGACGTACCACTGGCACTGGGAGATCCACCCCCGCCTGCGCGAGATCGCCGGCCTCGAGCTCGGCACAGGGTTGCCGGTGAATCCGGTCTCGCCGGAGGACGCCGTGGAGGAGCTGCGGTCCGGGTCGGAGGTTGCCGAGCTGCAGGAGCATCCGAGCCGATGAGCGCCACGGGGGGTCGTGGCCGTCACACCTGCCCACCCTCTTCCGTCAAAGGCGGCTGGAGTGCAACGCTCCCGATCGGTGTGCCCATCCGATCGACCCGATCGGAGCAGCCGTGGCAGCCGACCCCTTCGAGCTCCAGCGCCGAACGCTTCCCGTGGGCCTCACCGTGAGCACGGGCTGGGATCGCGACGAGGCGTACACGTTCGTCGAAGAGCTGTTCGCGAAGCACCAGAACGAGATCTACGCCTACCTGCTGCGCATGCTGCGCGACCCCGACCTCGCCGCGGACCTCGCCCAGGACGCGTTCGTCAAGGCGTATCGCGCCTACGACTCGCTCCAGAAGCCCGAGAACGCCCGCGCGTGGCTGTACCAGATCGCCCACCGCGTCGCCCTCGATCACCTCCGCCGCGGCCGCATCGTCCGGTTCGTGCCGCTGGTCGGCGAAGCGCGCAACACCGCCCCGTCCGCCGAGCACCTGGTGATGGACGCCAACCTGTCGGGCGAGCTCCAGCGGGCCCTCGAGCGGATCCCGGAGCGCCAGCGGTCCGCGCTCCTCCTCGCCGAGCTCCATGACCTGTCCGGGCTCGAGCTCGCCGCGGCCCTCGGCGTCTCCCACGTCGCCGCCCGCGCCCTCCTGACCCGCGCCCGCGAGAGCCTCCGCCAGGCGCTGGCCGCCGAACGCAAGGCCGAGCTGGACTTCGAGGCCGCCGCCGAGGCGCGCGCCGCCGAGAAGCACGATCAGGACCCCGGCCGCCGGTGGGGTCGCCGATCGTGAGTCCGAGGATCCGGCGCGAGCCGTTCGCCGCCGACCACGAGCGCGCCCGCGAGCTCGCGGCGCAGCGGGTCGATGGACCGGTCGCCCCGGACGATGCCGGCTGGCTGAACGACCACCTCGCCTGGTGCGGCCCGTGCCGCGCCGTGGCGGCCGAGTACGACGAGCAGCGACTCGCCCTGCGCGCCCTGCGCCACGACCCGCCGACCCCGCCGCGCGACCTGTGGGCGCGGACGGCGGCGGCGATCGAGGCCGAGCCCGCCCGACGTCGCCCAACCGCGGCCGGCCGCCGCCGGACCCGTCTGGTTGGATTCGCCCCGCTCGTCGCGGCGCTCGTGGTCGCGGTCGCGCTCGGTGGCTCGTTCCTCGATGGCGTCCTGCCGCCGCTCGGCAGCACCACCAAGGGCGACGATCCCGAAGCCACCCCGATCGACCTCGTCGCCGGCGAGATCCAGGTCCTGAGCCATGCCGATGACGGGTCGCTCGAGCTCCTGAGCCGCAACCTCGACCAGCTGTGTCCGGTCGCCGCCGAGAGCTGCGGGCTCTCGAACGTGCTCGACGTCACCCACGTGGCGAGCATCGGCTCGAACGGCGAGCTCGATGCGATCGTCTCGCCGGACCGCGGCCAGCTCGTGGTCGTCGAGAGTGGCAAGGGGTCCAGCTCCATCTTCGTGGTGCCGCTCAAGAAGCATCAGGCGTTGAACCCGACCCCCGGCTCGGGCACGTCGACCGCCTCGCACCAACCGGCCTCGGACGATCCCGGCACCACCGCGACGGTCGACCCCGCGGACACGGCGTCGCCCGACACCACCGACGAGCCGGGCTCGGACGACCCGGGCGAGTCGCCCGACGCGTCCGATGCGCCGCCCAGCGACACCCCGCCCAGCGACGCCGCGGGCTCGCCGCCCGCCTCGTCCGAGCCGACCGACGATCCCGGAGCGAGCGACGAGCCCGTCACCACGCCCGACCCGACCGACGAGCCGGAGCCGGAGCCGACCCCCAAGGCGACCGAGCCGGCGCCGACCGTGGAGGTCACACCCGGGCCGGACGGCGCGATCGAGATCGCCCGCAACGTCGTCCTCGTCGGATCCGCTGCCGGCTACTCGCCCGATGGGTCGCGGTTCGCCTTCTCCGCCCGCCCCGCCAAGGGCTCGGCCGGGCCGGACGTGTTCGTGTGGCGCGTGGGCGATCGCCTGGCCAAGGCCGTCACCACCGATCACGGCTCGCAGCTCGCAGGCTGGATCGGCGACCGCCTGCTGGTGAGCCGCGTCGTCGACGGCAAGCCGCGGACATCCATCCTCGATCTCGACGACGGCTCCGAGCGGCACGTGGGCGACGGCGCGATGTGGCGCCCGACGGTTGGCCCCGGACGCGAGCTGGCGACCTGGTGGGATGGCACCGTCAAGCAGGCCGACGATGGCATCACGTGGGTGCCTGATCGCGGTCGCCTGGTCCTGGCCAACTGGCCCGACGGCAGCGACAGCCAGGTCCTCGCCGAGGGTGCGGTCACGGACTGGGACGTCGCCTGGGACGAGACGGGCACCAAGCTCGCCGTGTGGGTGTCGCGCGACGACCCGGGCAAGCCGGGGAAGCTCAGCCTGTACACGGTCGATGAGGCGACGGGCCGCCCGGACCTCGCCCGCCCGCCGCTCGATGGGGCTCCGGCCTACGCCGGGTTCGCCCTCGAGCCGGGCCGGCTCGCATGGTCCAGCCCCGCCGCTGGCGGCGACACCAGCGTGGTCGTCCTGGGGTGGTCCGGCAACAACTTTGGCAAGGTCACGCTGCCCACGGAGAACGGCGCGACCGTCCTCCGCTGACGACTCACGGGGCGCGCCCGATTCGGCGGTAGGGGGTCGAATGGGGTAACCTCCGGCGGTCATGCGACGGAGAACGGTCGTCGCGGTCGCGGCCCTCATCGCCGCGTTCGCCCTGGCCGGCCTGCCGGTTCCCGCTGGATCGAGGACCCCCTCAATCGTTCGGGCGCTGGATGAGCCAGCCTTCACCTCACTCACCATCCCTGCGAACGCTGCGGCCCTCAGCGCCCCCGGCGGATCCGGTGCTGCCTCGCGGTCCGCGGGCTCGCTCGCGGACACCTCGACCTTCCTGGAGCCCGGCGAGGCCCCGGACGGTCCCACGGCCCGCCCGAAGGTCGACCAGCCGGAACCGCGGTCGGGATCCGCATGGAAGCCGCCGAAGTCGAAGATGACGGGGTTCGCGACCTTCTACGACTACGGGACGACCGCGATGCGCCTGCCTCGCGGCACGGTCGTCCGGATCTGCGGCGACGGCGGCTGCATCCAGCGGACCGTGACCGACTACGGACCGCAGAAGAAGTCGCGCATCGTCGACCTCTACCGCCCCGACTTCTTCAAGATCTGCGGCTGCCCGTCGTGGTCGGGCACCACTACCGTCACGGTCTCGATCTACTGATCGATCGCTCCGCCGCGACGGTCCCGCGACCCGTGGCGCGCTAGACTGGGCTCGATTTCCGTGCCGGTCCCGTGAGGCCGGAATGGCCCCGTGAGGCCGGGAAGGAGGACCTGCTCCGTGCGTCGACGCAGCGCTCGCCGATGAGCGGTCGCCGGATCATGG
This sequence comes from Candidatus Limnocylindrales bacterium, assembly GCA_036520795.1. GTDB lineage: Bacteria > Chloroflexota > Limnocylindria > Limnocylindrales > CSP1-4 > CAIXZV01. The sequence goes on along the minus strand of DATDJA010000477.1, from coordinate 2,064 downwards.
CGGACGAGGACGTCCGCCGGGCGACGACCCGCATCTCGCACGAGATCGTCGAGAAGCAGGCGGGCACCGACGGCCTCGTCCTGGTCGGCATCCAGCGCCGCGGTGTGCCCCTCGCCCATCGGCTGGCCGCCTCGATCCTCGAGCACGAGGGCGCCGAGATCCCCGTGGGCGCACTGGACATCACCTTCTATCGCGACGACCTCTCGCTCGTCGCCCAGCAGCCGATCGTCAAGGGGACGCAGATCCCGTTCGACCTCAACGGCCGGACGGTCGTGCTCGTCGATGACGTGCTGTACACGGGGCGCACGATCCGGGCCGCGATGGACGCGCTGATCGACTTCGGGCGTCCGCAGGCGATCCGGCTGGCGGTGCTGGTCGATCGCGGTCACCGCGAGCTCCCGATCCGCGCCGACCACGTCGGCAAGAACGTGCCCACCTCGCGCGAGGAGATCGTCAGGGTCCAGCTCGAGGAGATCGACGGCGAGGACGGCGTCGAGATCGAGCGCCAGCCCCTCCTCGAGACGGTCGCGGACGCCCGAGGATGACCGCCGAGGTCGACCGCCCGCCGGCGGCGTCCGCGGGTTCCCAGCACTGGTCGCACCGTCACCTGCTCGACGTCGATGCGCTGACACGCGAGGACATCGACCTCGTCATGCGCACGACCGACGGCATGCACGAGGTCCTGGACCGCCCGATCCCCAAGGTGCCGGCCCTGCGCGGGACCAATGTGACGATCCTGTTCTACGAGGCCTCGACGCGGACCCGCGTCAGCTTCGAGGTCGCGGCCAAGAACCTCTCGGCCGACGTCGTCAACGTCGCGGCCTCGACCTCGTCGGTGTCGAAGGGGGAGTCGCTCGTCGACACCGTCCGCACGATCGAGGCGCTGGGCGCGGACATGCTCGTGATCCGGCACCAGGCGTCGGGGGCCCCGTACCTCGCGGCCGAGGTGTTCGGCGGGTCGGTGCTCAACGGCGGCGACGGCTGGCATGCGCATCCCTCGCAGGCGCTGCTCGACCTGTACACGCTCCGGTCGCGGCTGCCGGGCGGCTCGGTCGAGGGTCGCAAGGTCGTGATCCTGGGCGACGTCCTCCACTCGCGGGTGGCCCGCTCGAACATCTGGACGCTGACCGCGATGGGCGCCGACCTGTGGCTGTGCGGCCCGTCCACGCTGCTGCGCGGGTTCGAGGCGTGGGCCGCACGGGGCGCCGCCGGGCGCCGGTTCACGGTCACCTCCGACGTCTCGGCCGCGCTCCGCGACGCCGACGTCATCATGGCCCTGCGGATCCAGCGCGAGCGGATGGCCTCGGGGCTGTTGCCGTCGCTGCGCGAGTACGCGGCGCGCTACGGGCTTACCCGCGAGCGGCTGCGGGCCGCGTCGCCGGACGTCGTCGTCATGCATCCGGGACCGATGAACGAGGGGGTCGAGATCGCGGCCGACGTCGCGGTCGATCCGCGGTCCGTGATCACGGACCAGGTCACCAACGGCGTCGCCGTCCGCATGGCGCTGCTGTACCTCCTGGCCGGGACGCGCCCCGAGGCCGCGTCGTGAGCGTCGGTGAGGTCGCCGACGACCTCGCGTTGCGTGGCTGGGTCGTCGATCCGGTCGCCAATCGCGAGGGGGCGGGCGAGGTCCTGGTTCGCGACGGCCGGCTCTCTGGCGCGGTGCGCTGGCTCGAGGGGGCCGGGGCGGATGGCCTCTCTCCCGATGGGGTGCTGATCACGCCGGGCTTCACCGACCTGCACGCGCACTTCCGGGAGCCCGGCAACGAAGACGCGGAGACCATCGCGTCCGGCGTGGCCGCCGCGGCGCACGGCGGGTTCACGACCGTGTGCCTGATGCCCAACACGACGCCGGCGATCGACGACCCGTCGGTGGTCGGGCGGATAGGGTCGGCGGCGGAGCGGAGCGGGTCGCCGGTGCGCGTGCTCGTCCACGGCGCGGTCACGGCCGGCCGTGCGGGAGAGACGCTGGCCGCGCTGGGCGAGCTCGCCGACGCCGGGGTCGTCGGTTACTCCGACGACGGGGCGCCCGTGCGCTCGGCAGCGATCCTGCGCAACGCGCTC
>DATDJA010000476.1:0-6635 GCA_036520795.1 Candidatus Limnocylindrales bacterium | reverse complement strand
AGCCTGTACGACATGCACTGGCCCGGCAAGCAGCCCAAGACCGCTCGCGGACTGCGCCGGCTCCCGCTCCATGACGCGCACCGGGCGGCCGGGGCCGCCTTCGGCCAGGTCGGTGGCTGGGAGCGTCCGCTGTGGTTCGAGCCCGGCGTCGTCGAGCCCGAGATTCGCTACGACTACCGGGCCCCGGCGTGGTTCCCGGCCGTGCGCGAGGAGGTCGAGGCGACCCGGAACGGCGTCGCGCTCTACGACCTCACGACGTACTCCAAGTTCCTCGTCCAGGGTCCCGGGGCGGTCGCCGGCCTGCAGCGGCTGGCGACGTCGGACCTGGACGTCGAGGTCGGGCGCATCGTCTATACGGTCCTCGCAAACGAGCGCGGCGGGATCGAGATGGACCCGACGATCACGCGCCTCGGCGCCTCGACGTTCCTCGTGCTGGCTCCGACGTTGAGCCAGAGGCGGACGATGGGCCTGCTGCGCAACGGCCTGCCGGACGACGCCGTCGTCACCGACGTCAACGCTGGTTTCGCGACGCTCCACGTCGCGGGGCCGCGGTCGCGCGAGCTCCTCGCGCGCCTGACCGACGAGGACCTCTCGACCGAGGCGTGGCCGTTCCTCCGTGCCCGCGAGATCGAGGTCGGCCGGGTGACCGGCTGGGCCTTCCGCGTCTCCTACACGGGTGAGCTGGGCTGGGAGCTCATGGTCTCGACGGAGCTCGTGGCCGACCTGTACGAGCACCTCGTGGCGGCCGGCACGGACGTCGGGCTGCGGCACGCCGGGTCGTTCGCGTTCGAGGCCGCGCGGCTCGAGCGCGGGTTCCGCGCCTGGGGCCACGACGTCGGCCCGCTCGACGACCCGTTCGCGGCCGGGCTCGGGTTCACGGTGTCGCGCCGGAAGGCGGCCGAGTACGTGGGCCGCGAGGCGCTCGAACGCCTGCGCGCGAACTTGGAGCTCGAGCGCCGGCTCATCTCAGTTCACGCCCCGGACGCCGTCCTGTGGCACGGCGAGTCGATGCTCCGCGACGGCGAGCGGGTCGGGTTCGTCACCAGCGCTTCGATCGCGCCGACCCTCGGCGGGTCCGTCGGACTCGCCTGGATCCGCGGACCGGTCGAGGGCGATTGGCAGGTCGAGGTCCGAGCGGAGGCCGTCCCGTGCCGCGTCGCCGTCGATCCGTTCTACGACCCGGGAGGCGCGCGGCTCCGCGGCTAGGCATCATCGTCCTGCATGGACGTCCTCACCGCCCTCATCATCGAGCTGGTCGTCATCGCGGTCCTGTTCGAGGTTGCGCGCCGCCTGGGCCTGCCCTACCCCGCCCTCTTCGTGCTGGGCGGCCTGGCGCTCGGGGTCGTCCCGGGGATTCCGCACATCACCCTCGAGCCGGACCTCGTGCTGCTCGTCTTCCTGCCGCCGCTCCTGTTCGCGGCGGCGTTCGAGACGCCCCTGCGTGACCTGCGCACCAACCTGTGGCCGATCGCCCGGCTGTCGCTCGGGCTCGTCGTCCTCACCACAGTCGTCGTCGCGGCCGTCGCGCAGGCCCTGGTCCCCGGGATGGGCTGGGCCGCCGCGTTCGCGCTGGGTGCGATCGTCGCCCCGACCGACGCGCTGGCCGCGACGAGCGTGTTCCGACGCCTCGGCGTGCCGCGCGTGATCCTGTCCCTGATCGAGGGCGAGGCGCTGTTCAACGATGCGTCCGCCCTGATCCTGTACCGCGCCGCGGTGGCCGCGGTGCTGTCCGGGACGTTCGTGTTCAGCGACGCCATCGGGAACTTCGTGGTTGCCGGGATCGGCGGCATCGTCCTCGGGTTCGTCGTCGGCCGGGTGATGGCTGAGGTCGTCCGATGGCTCGACGACCCGCCTGTCGAGGTCGTCGTCTCGATCCTCATCCCGTTCCTCGCCTTCCTGCCCGCCGAGGAGTTCGGGCTGTCGGGCGTGCTGGCGGTGGTGACCGCCGGGCTCGTGATCGGGCGACGACTGGGGACGATCCTCTCGCCCAGCAGCCGGCTGCTGTGGTTGACGAGCTGGAAGATGGTCACGTTCGTCCTCAACGGCCTGGTCTTCGTCCTCGTCGGCCTCGCGCTGCCCGACATCCTCGCCGGCCCGGCGATGATCTCGCCGGCCCAGTTCATCGGCCTGGCGATCCTCGTGTGCGGCGCGGTGATCGGGACGCGGTTCGCCTGGGTCTTCCTCTCGAGCCTGCTGCCGAGGTCGCCGAGGCGCCTGATCGCCGATCGCGACCCGGCACTTGCCTGGCGGCTCACGTTCCTGGTTGGCTGGTCCGGCCTGCGGGGCGCCGTGTCGCTGGCCGCCGCCCTCGCGCTCCCGCTGGACGTCCCGGCGCGCAACCTGATCCTGCTGCTGACGTTCGCGGTGATCCTCGCGACGCTGGTCGGCCAGGGGCTGACGCTGCCGGCCGTCGTGCGCTGGGTCCACTGGGACGGCGTGGAGGCCGAGGCCGACGAGGTGCTCCTGGCTCGGACGACGATGTACCAGGTCGGGCGGGGCGGCATCCGGCTGGCGCGCGGGCGGTGGCCCGATCATCAGCCACTCCTGGACCGCCTCGACGCCGGGCTCCAGTACCGCGAGGAGCACCTCGCCACGGAGGACATGGCCGAGTCCGACGAGGGGAGCGAGGACCACCTCGCCCACCAGGAGATCCAGCTCAGCATCATCAACGCGCAGCGCGGCGCGATCATCGCCCTCCGCGATGCGGGCGAGATCAACGACGCGACGCTGCGCACGCTGGAGCGGGAGCTCGACCTCGAAGAGCTGCGGATGGAGGCCTGAGGCCGCTACGCCCCGGCGGCGACGGCGACCGGCGAGGCGACCCCGGTGAGGCGGGCGGAGAGATCCCACAGCCGTCCGGCGACCTCGGCGTCGTAGGCGCTGCGCGACGCCTTCGCGATGGTTGGGCTGCCGCGGAGGTGAGCGAGTCCGTCGGGCTCCACGAAGGAGCCGCCCGGGACGTCCTGCGTCGCGGCGAACAGCGTCGGGCGTGCGCCATTGGCAGGGTCCTGCATGACAAGCGGACCGAGCGCGCCGATCAGCGTCGCCGTGACCCCGGATGCATGACCGAACAGGTTCGTGCGCACCATGCCCGGGTGCACCGCGAGGGCCCGGACGCTCGATCCGGCCGCGGTGAGCCGCCGCTGCAGCTCGAACGTGAACAGCAGGTTGGCGAGCTTGCTGTCGCTGTACGCCTGGCTCGACCGGTACGGGCGGTGTTCCCAGTTGAGGTCGTCGAGGTCGATCCGGCCGCGTTCGTGCGCATTGGATGAAACCGTCACCACCCGGTCGGTGATCCGCGGCAGCAGCAGGTTGGTCAGCGCGAACGGCCCGAGGTGGTTCGTCCCGATCTGCCGTTCGAAGCCGTCGGCCGTCCGACCCTCCGGGACCATCATGATCCCGGCGTTGTTGACGAGGATGTCGAGGTCGCCACTCCACGCGGCGGCGAAGGCCCGCACCGATGCCAGGTTCTCGAGGTCGAGCTCCCGCACCTCGGTCGTGCCGGCGATGGTCGCGGCGACCCGCTCGCCCTTGACCACGTCACGGACGGCGAGGACGACCGTCGCCCCCGCGCCGGCGAGCGCGCGCGCAGTGGCGGCCCCGATCCCGCTCGAGGCCCCGGTCACCACGACCGTCCGCCCAGTCAGGTCGGGAAGTCCCGCCACCGTCCAGCCCGCGTTCGCCATCGGTCTTGCCTCGCGGTCAGGCGACTGCCGGCAGCGCCACGGGCTGCGAGCGCGACACGGTGATCGCGACCTTGCCCCGAGCGTGGCCCGTCGCGACGTGGTCGATCGCCTCGCGCGTCTCGCTCAGCGAGAAGGCGCGGTCCATCACCGGTGTGACCTTGCCGGCCTCGATCAGGGCCTTGAGGGCGAGCAGATCGTCGAGCTTCTGCGCGAGCAGGAAGTTCCCGAGCTTCTGGTCGCCGAAGCGGAACATGACGGCAGCCCTGACCAGGCGCCCGCCGCTGGCCATCCAGCGATGCTGGAAGCCGCCGCCGTTGGGCACGAGCATGCCGGTCGGCGTGAGCACGCGCCGGAGCTCGGTCAGCGAGTGATTCGCCACGTTGTCGAGGATGAAGTCGTACTGCTCGCCGCTCTTCGTGAAGTCCTGCTCGGTGTAGTCGATCACCTGGTCGGCACCGATCGATCGGACCATCTCCACGTTGCGCGTGCTGCACACGCCGGTCACCTCGGCACCCATCGACTTCGCGATCTGGACCGCGAATGTGCCGATGCCGCCGGCGGCGCCGTTCACGAGGACCCGCTGGCCCGCCTTGATCTTGCCGTGGTCGCGCAGCGCCAGGAGCGCGACGAGGCCGGCCATCGGGACGGAGGCTGCCTGCTCGAAGGTGAGGTTGGCGGGCTTGAGCGCCAGACCATCCTCCGATGCGGCGGCGTAGTCGGCGAACGAGCCGGTGCACCAGCCGAACACCTCGTCGCCCGGCTTGAGCCGGGTCACGCCAGGGCCAACGGCCTCGACCACGCCCGCCACGTCCGTCCCTCGGATGGCGATCTTCGGCCTGCGCATGCCGTAGACAGGGCGGGCGATGTAGGGCAGGCCGGTCATGATGGCCCAGTCGGCGATGTTGACGCCGGCCGCACGCACGCGGACGAGGACCTGGCCCTCGCCGATCTGCGGCTTGTCGATGTCGCGAGTCTTGAGGACGGCGGCCGCGCCGTAGGTGTCCTGGGTGATGGCCTTCATCGGGATGGGTCTCCGCTTCGTTCCGCACGTTCGATGCGTACGTTGTACGCTTGTGGTGTACGTTGTACGCTAACGCGTACGATGTACGCTGTCAAGGCCGGGGTTGACCGTCCTGCAGAAGACACACGAGGGGTGAAGTCAGTGGTCACTCGCGCGATGGCTCGGGCCGAGCGTCGCAATCGCCTGAGCCGGGAACGCGTCCTTCGCGCCGCGGTCGACCAGGCCGATGCCGGCGGGCTCGATGAGCTCACGATGCGCAAGCTCGCCGAAGTCCTCGAGGTCGCGCCGATGGCGCTCTACCGCCACGTCGCCAACAAGGACGACCTCGTCGACGCGATGATCGACGCCGTCTTTGCCGAGATCGACCTGCCGTCGGCCGACGGCGACTGGCGAACGGCGATGCACGGGCGCGCGATCTCGGTCCGGGACGCCCTGGCGCGGCACCGTTGGGCGATCGGCCTGATGGAGTCAGGGACGAACCCCGGTCCCGCGAACCTGCGCCACCACGACGCGGTGATCGGCAGCCTGCGGGCGGGCGGCTTCGACATCGCGAATGCCGCGCACGCCTACTCGCTCCTCGACAGCTACATCTACGGCTTCGCGCTGACGAAGATGAACCTGCCGTTCGAGGGTTCAGACGAGATCGCCGATGTCGCCCAGGAGATGCTCGCGCCGTTCCCGGAGGGCGAGTACCCCCACCTCATGGAGATCCTGACCGAACACGTGATGCTGCCCGGCTACGACTACGGCGACGAGTTCGAGTACGGCCTCGACCTCATCCTCGACGGCCTGGAGCGCGTCCGGGCGACCGCGTGAACGAAGTCGACGACGACGCGCCGACCGTCGACAGGTTGCGGCGGGCGTCAGCCGGGCAGGACCACGCCGATCGTTAGCAGGATGTTCGCGTAAAGCCGTTGCTCCCCGGTGGCAATGGATAACGCCGTGTCCGGCGCACTGGCCGCCGCGTAGAACTCGAAACGGCCGAGGCGCTGCAATTCCGTGTCCGGCAGGGCGCGTCCGAACTCCGCGAAGATCGTCGGCTCGGAGCCGTCGTCCGGACCCATCACGTGTGCCGCCTCGATCGGGATGGCCTCGACGAGCACGTCAAGCACCTCGACGACGCTGAGCCGCCCGGGCTCGAGGTTGAGGTAGACCCGGCGCCCGGCCGGATTCGACTGCGTCGCCAGTGGGTAGTTGCCGTCAGCGATCAGCACGCGGGCGCCATGGCCGGCCTCCGCGAGCGCCTGGAGGATTTCCGGGTGGAGCAGGCGAGTCTTGAGCATCAGGCTCCTTGGTTGGTCCGAACATCAGCTCCCGAGCGGGGCCGCCGGCCACGGTGCGAGATCACCTCCGGCATGTCAAGGTGGCCGTGGCCGTGAGTTCCGGGGTGCGGGCGTGCCCCAAACGGGAACGGGGCGGTATCCGAAGATGTTCGTCGTCGAGTCGTTTCGCGGCTGGCGACCCGTCGCCGGCGCTTCAGCGGAGGTGGCACATGGATGTGGGCGATCTCGGGGTCCGACTTGCCGGCGACCTCGTCCTGCCCGGCGACGAGCGCTGGGACACCGCGCGGCAGGCGTGGAACCTGGCCGTCGACCAGCGCCCCGTCGCGATCGTCTACCCCGAGTCGGCGGAGGACGTCGCGCAGACCGTCCGCTTTGCCGCCGAGCGCGGCCTGCGCATTGCGTTCAACGCCGGCGGTCACAACGCGGGGCCCATCGATTGGAGCCGGGACACCCTGTTGCTCAAGACCGAGCGGATGCGCAGGATCGAGATCGACGCCGCGGCGCGGCGCGCCCGGATCGAGGCGGGGGTCCAGGGAAAGCCCCTGGCGCTCGCCGCCGCCGAGCACGGCCTCGCGTACCTCTCCGGCACGTCGCCGGACGTCGGCGTGGTCGGGTATTCGCTCGGGGGCGGCCTCAGTTGGATGA
>DATDJA010000475.1:0-3685 GCA_036520795.1 Candidatus Limnocylindrales bacterium | reverse complement strand
GCGTCGGGGTTCTTCAGCGCCTCGATCGTGTACACCACGTCGTCGGCCGTCACGGGGACGCCGTCCTGCCAGGTCGCGTCGTCGCGGATCGTGAACGTCCAGGTCTTGCCCTTGGCGTCGGTCGTCCAGGACTCGGCGAGGTCGGGCTCGTAGGTATTGCCCGGTCCGAGGCGCACCAGGCCGCTGAAGATGAGGCTGACGAGGGTGCGCTCGGCTCGCGTGCGCGCGGCGACCGGCATGATCGCCTCGGGAACGCCGACCACGCCCTCGCGATAGGTGGCCGGGGGCGGCAACGTCGGCGGTTCCGTGGGTTGCGGGGTCGCCGCCGGGGCCGCCTGCGGGACGGCGATCACGCCGCCGAGGATCACGAGCGAGAGGACGAGGACGGCGACGACCGCGCTGTCGCGGCGGGTGATGGACATCAGGTTCGAGACGCGGTTGGAGAGGAGCCCCGGGCCTGCGCCTAGCTTGCGGCCGGAGCCGGCCCAAAGACGAACGCGACCAGACAGAACACGACGAACAGCACCAGGAGCAAGATCGTGAACTGCCACAGGCGGCGTTCGATGCCGCGGCGGCTGCGGTAGACGGCCGAATCACCGCCGAAGGTTCCGGACAGGCCTGTGCCGCGCGCCTGCATCAGGATGGCGGCGATAAGGGCGATGCTCAACAGGATCTGGCCGACGGCCAGGATCGGGCTCACGGGTGCGTTGACCTCCGGGTGGTGACGGTCGGGCATGGTAGCAGAACCGTGGCTCCGACCCTGCGCGGCCCTAGTCCAGCAGCGACCGTCCGGTCATCCCGTCCCAGCGCGGGAGCCCCGCCAGGTCGAGGATCGTCGGGGCGACATCTGCGAGGACGCCGTCGTGGATGGCGCGCCCGTCGAGCCGCCGGCCGGCGGCGAGCAGCGGCACCGGGTTGAGCGAATGGGCGGTCACCGGGCGACCGGCGACATCGCGCAGCTCGTCGGCGTTGCCGTGGTCGGCCGTGATCAGCAGTGCGGCCCCGGGCCCGGCCGGATCGCCGGCCTCGATCCGCGCCACGGCATCGGCGACGCGACCCAGGCACGCGTCGAGCGCCTCGAGCGCGATGATCGTGGCCTCCCAGCGGCCCGTGTGGCCGACCATGTCGGGGTTCGCGTAGTTCGCGACGATGAAGTCGTAGCGGCCGGACTCGATCGCGGCGACCAGCTCATCGGTCACGCCGGCGGCGCTCATCTCGGGCTGGAGGTCGTAGGTGGCCACCCGGGGCGACGGCACCAGCCGCCGCTCCTCGCCCGGCCAGGCGGCCTCGCCGCCGCCGTTGAAGAAGTAGGTCACGTGGGCGTACTTCTCGGTCTCGGCGACGTGGAACTGGGTCCAACCGGCCTCGGAGAACGCCTGGGCCAGCGATCGTGCCTCCTCGGGCCCGAAGGCGACCTCCACCGGGAGGCCGGCCTCGTACGCGGTCATCGTGACCACGAGCAAGTCGTGCGGCGGCGGCTCGCCGGCCGGTCCAGTCCGGTCGAAGGCGTCGAACCCGGTATCGGCGAGGGCGTGGGTCAGCTGGCGCGCGCGGTCCGCCCGGAAGTTGACGTGCACGATCGGATCCCGATCGCGCAGCGCTCCGTCCGCCCCGTCGATCACGGTCGGGGCGACGAACTCGTCCGTCTCGCCCCGCCCGTAGGCCGCCTCGATGGCCGCCTCCGCGGTGGCGGCATGCTCCCCCACCCCATGGACGATCGCGTCGTACCCGCGCTCGACCCGGTCCCAGCGTTCGTCGCGGTCCATCGCCCAGTACCGGCCACCCACCGACGCGATCCGGGCGTCGGGATGCGACGCCGCCAGCACCGTCTCGAGGTCGCGGACGAAGCCCAGCCCCGAGCTCGGCGAGGTGTCGCGGCCGTCGAGCAGCGCGTGGATGCGCACCGACCGCACGCCCTGCGCCGCGGCCAGGCGTACCAGCGCGACGAGGTGCCGGTCGTTGGCGTGGACCCCGCCGGGCCCGACGAGGCCGACGACGTGCAGGCGACCCGTCTCCCGCGCCCGTTCGCAGGCGGCCAGCAGGGCCGGCCGCTCGTCGAACGAGCCGTCGGCGATCGCCGCGTCGATGCGCGGCAGGTCCTGGAGCACCGGGCGCCCGGCGCCGAGATTGAGGTGGCCGACCTCCGAGTTCCCCATCTGCCCCTCGGGAAGTCCCACCGCTCCCTCGGACGCCTCGAGGACCGCGTGGGGCCAGCGGGCCAGGAGCGCTCGCCAGCGGGGCATGGCCGCCGCCGCGATGGCGTCGGCGGCCGGGTCGCGGCCGATGCCGAAGCCGTCGAGGACGACGAGGACGATCGGGCGGGGACGGGCGCGCGGCGACGGTTGCGCCGTGTCCGTCACCCGGCGAGGCCCCGGGCCGCCGCGGTGATGCCGGCCCGGGCGACGATGCCGGCCATCTCGTCGGGCTTGAGCGACGCCCCACCGACGAGCGCGCCATCGATCGAGGGCTCGGCGAGGAACTCCCCGATGTTCGCCGAGGTGACGCTGCCGCCGTAGAGCACCGGGACCTCGGCGGCCGCCTGCCAGCCCAGGGCGTCGAGCGACGTGCGGATCGCGTCGGCCATCGCCGCGGCGTCGGCTCCGGTCGCGTTCCGGCCGGTCCCGATCGCCCAGACCGGCTCGTACGCGACGACGAGGCCGGCGCCGATCAGGGCCGCGGCATCCCGGCCCTCGAGCGACCCGCGCAGCTGGGCGTCGACCACCGCGACCTCGCGGCCCGCCTCGCGCTCCGCGAGCACCTCACCGACGCACAGGATCGGGCGCAGCCCCGCCGCGACGGCCCGGTCGAGCTTGCGGCCGATGAGGTCGTCGGTCTCGCCGAACTGCGCCCGGCGCTCCGAGTGGCCGACGATGACCCAGGTTGCGAGCCCGGCCAGCATCGGCACCGACACCTCGCCCGTGAACGCGCCGGCGAGCTCGTGGTGGACGTTCTGGGCCCCGACGCCGACGTCGTCGCCCGCCAGCGCGTCGCGCACGGCTGGCAGGCACACGAAGGGCGGGCAGATGACGCGGGTGACGCCCGGCTCGCGGGTGCGCGACGCGATCGTCCGCGCCAGCTCGCCCGCATCGGACGGGGTGGTGTTCATCTTCCAGTTGGCGGCGATCACGATCGGGCGCATCGCCCTGATCATGCCAGAGGCGCGCCCGCCGGCCGGGGTCTGCCGGGACGCCGCCGCCCGATCCCCTCGTCGTCGTGGAGCGCGAGCCGCTCGACGCGATCCAGCGCGCGCTGGACGGCGGACCGGTGGAGGTCGAGGCGCGTGGCGATCTCGGACAGCGAGGCCTCGGGCGTCTCACGCCGGGCATCCGCGACGGCGCGCACGATCCGGGGCTGCTCGCCCAGCCGGCCGTCCGCCTCGAGCGCGTCGATCGCCGCGAGCTGGCGGCCCGAGGCTGCGACCGACCGCCCGAGGTTGGCAGACTCCGCGTTGAGCACGCGATTGAGCTCGCCCCGCAGGCTGCGGGCGACCTGACGCGCCTCGAGCTCCAGGAGCGACGCGCTGGCCCCGATACGGCCCAGGAACGCGGAGATGGACTCGGCGTTCTTCCAGATCACGACGCCCTGACCGCGGCGCACCCGCCACGACGCCGGCAGGCCCACCTGCCCGAGCCGGCGGGCCAGCTCGGCTGCCTCATCGATCGGGACCACGAACTCGAGGTGGGCG
>DATDJA010000474.1:0-2870 GCA_036520795.1 Candidatus Limnocylindrales bacterium | reverse complement strand
CCCGGCCCTCGAGACGCAGGTCCGCCCCGAGCGCGCGGATCCGCTCGGCCTTCACCGGGTTCGCGCCGGCATCGCAGAACACGACGGCGCCGACGCCAGCCGCGCGCGCCGCATAAGCCACGCCCTGGCCGAAGTTGCCGCTCGACGCGACGACCACCGGACGATCCGCACCGATGCGCCCGTCGGTCGCGAGCCGGCGGACCGCCAGCCACGTGCCACGGCCCTTGAACGAGCCAACCGGGTTCTCGCACTCGACCTTGACCACCACGGGATGCCCGGCGAGTGCCGACAGGCCGTCGTGGACGAACTGACGGCTGCCCACGAACTCTGGCGCGATGGCGGGCAGGGTCGAGCGGATGGAGTCAGCCGTGAGGTCGGGATGGGCGACGACGGTACGGGCCGCGGGGTCCATGGGGGAAGTCACGCTGGCAGCCTAACCGCGCAGCCGTCGCGCGAGGTGCGCAGGACAGCAAAACGCCCGAAGGAACTTCCGTCCTGACCCGGTCTCCGTCGATGCAAGCACCGTCGGCTCCGTCTTCAGTTCAGCCGCCCCTTCGGGCAAGACGAATACTACGGGACGCTTGGACCCGCCCACAACGGCGTTATCCACGAGTTTGCGCCTGATCGCGGTCAGATCGCGATCTTGTCCACAACTCGTCCACGAAGCCGGCGCGTGACGGGTCCCCAGCGAGTGCGTCCGCGAGTCAGGCGAGGACGGCGCAGAGGTCGATCGACTTGCCCTTGAACTCGTGCTTGATCAGTGTGAACGAGCTGTCGACCACGTCGTGCAGGTGGCCGGTGAAGAGGTACATCGCCGGACCGCCGAGGTCGGTCGGGAAGTAGGCGACCGGCACGCGACCGTCGATCGTGACGTCGATCGTGCCATCGGCCTTGAACAGAAAGTCCTGGACTGCCGGCGTGAGGTACGTCCGCGACTTGCCGGACTCGAGGTTGGTGATCTTCGTGTTCACCACGCCGGCCTGCCGGATGAGCTGGTCGCCGTTCGGACGCATCGGGAACGTCGTCAGGATCAGGAACGCCTTGCCCGGGTACGACCACTCGGTCGCGAAAGGACAGGCCTGGCCGGCCTCGAAGACGCTCGGATCCGGTGCCGGGATCCGCTCGCTCACGGGCTTCTCGCGGCCGAGTGCCGGCGACGCCATCGAGAGCATCAGGATGCCGGCCAGAACGCCGGCGAAGACCGCGGAGACGCGACGACGAGCCATGGAACTCCCTACCTGCAGGTGTCGCCCAGGCGCGCGATGGACGGGTTTGGGCAGGGCCGCGGCGGCTGGGCTCCGCGGAGTTTCACACGCCCAAGGCGGTGCGTGCAGGCACCGTTGGCACCGCTCGCCCGCGCGGCCCGCAGGGTCGCGGTGTCGTCGCCCCTACGCCCCCTGTTCGAGCGGCCAGGACTCCGCGTCGGGCAGGACCGGCAGCCCGGCGGCGTCGACGCGGCATGGCGCACCGCCGGCGATCCGCCACGTCTCCTCGTCCGGGCGCTCCACCGCCCCCGGACCCGTGGTGATCAGCAGTTCGGACGTGATCCGCAGGACCGCCCGCCGAGCGGAGCCACCGGGGTCGATGTCGCCCGCCAGGAGCCGCGCGCACGCCGCACCGGCGATCGCGGATCCCTCGATGTCGACGACCCCGCCCGCGTCCCACGGGAGCCCCACCACATGGCGGATGCCGCCCGTCTCGATCACGTTGCCGTGGAGCGTCCCGTCGGTCTCCGGGTGGAGGGTGAGCAGCCCCGCGGGCGTCGAGAGCTCGAGGTGGCTGAAGCGGCCATCCGGTGTCGTCTCGAACAGCAGCGAGTGACGCAGCCCTCCGGACACGACGATCGCCTCGCGCCAGCGACGGCCACGCCGGCCCTCGGCCACGGACCACCAGACGCGGTCACCCGCTGGCGTCCTGCCCGAGCCGGCCCGTCGAACCACGCCAGCGCCGACGGTGTTGCTCAGGACGCCACGCCCTCGGCGGCGAGCGTCGCCGCCCAGCGATCGGCCGCGGCGCGGAGCTCGCCCGCGAGACCGGGCGCCATGCGGCCCGTCACGCGAACGTCGGTATTGCGGTACTCGAGGTCAACCGTCCCCCGCTCCCGGACCCGTGCCAGCAGCTCGCCCGCCGCGTACGGAACCGCGACGTCGACGTCCTCCCACAGCGACGCGAGCAGCGCGGCGATCTCCGCTCGCAGCGTGTCGAGCCCGAACCCCGTCGCCGCGGACACCAGCACCGAGCCGGCCACCGCCGGCGCGGGCTTGGAGCCGTCGGCGCCCGGGTACAGGAGATCGGCCTTGTTGAAGGCCGCCAGTCGCGGCTTGTCGCCGGCACCGAGCTCCTCGAGCACGGTCTGGACCGTGGCTCGGTGCTCGGCGGCGTGCCCATCGGACGCGTCGACCACCTCGACGAGCACATCGGCCCGTGTGACCTCTTCCAGCGTCGCCCGGAACGCGTCGACCAGCTGGTGGGGCAGCTTGTGGATGAACCCGACGGTGTCGGTGACGATCGCCGTCTGACCGTCGCCCAGCTTGACCTGGCGCGACGTCGGATCGAGGGTCGCGAACAGCTTGTCCTCGGCCTTCGCGACCTCGCTGCCGACGAGTGCGTTGAGCAGCGTCGATTTGCCTGCGTTCGTGTAGCCCACGATCGCGACGGTCGGGTACAGGCGTCGATCGCGGCCGCGCGCGGTGGTCTCGCGCTGGCGCCGGACGTCCTCGACCCGCTCTTTCATCTTCTTGATCCGCTCGCGGATGAGCCGGCGGTCCGTCTCCAGCTGGGACTCGCCGGGGCCCCGGGTGCCGATCCCGCCGCCCGTGCGCGAGAGGTGCGTCCAGAGGCGCGTCAGGCGCGGCAGCTGGTACTCGAGC